>JAUXIH010000103.1 GCA_030621105.1 Dehalococcoidia bacterium
GGTCGAGCATAAACAGAGAAAACACATCGCCATGCCGCGAATATCTGGCAATTTCCTCCCTGAGCCGTTCATCAAAATGGCGACGATTGAACAGGCCTGTGAGTTCATCAATACGACTTCTGTGCTCAGCCTGAGAATAAAGCTGAGAATTTTCCACAGGGGTAGCAATCTGCAAAGCCAGCTTTCCCAAGAGTTGAATCTGCTTGGGGCTGTAGGCACTGGCTTGACGGCTGGCAAGAATAAGGCTACCAATACCCTCACCCTTGACTATCAAAGGTAAATAAACTATAGAGCGAACTCCCTGCGACAGATGATACCGCCCGGTCCAAAATCTACTATGCTGTGACAGGTCTGTTTCATACACTCTCCTCTTTTCCCGGGCTACCCACTCAGTAGCAGTATTCTCCAGGGGAATCCTCTCTCCCGTCTTCCAAGAAGTGCCGATGGTGCTGGATAAGGCCAGAAATCGGAGATGGTCCTCTTCAATCAAGGAAATCGTGGCCCAGTCAACATCAACCACCTTCTTTAATTCCTGAGCAAATCCCTCAAATATCTCCTGAATATTCATACTGGAGGTTATGATGGCACTCAACTCATTGATAATAGCCAGCTCCTTCTCCCTATCCGCCAACAGCTCATGCATATATTCCTTTCTCATGCTCGCAGCTACTTGATTGGTGATGAGTTTGACCAGTTCAATATCCTCCACACTATAGTGTTGTTCATTTCGCTTACTACCCAAGGCGGTAATGGCTACAAGACCCCCTTCACTAATCAGGGGAAAAAACATCTCTACCCCGGCCGATTGTATATCCTCCTTTTCCTCCCGCCACATCCCCTGAAGCTCCGGAATAATGCCAATGCTCCTGGTCGGCAACAACCGTTCCTCATGCTTGAGCCACGATACAACAGGGCTGTCCTGCTTCAACACTAACAGCCCTTTGTCCTCATCTCGGATCGGGGGGTAAGCGAACCGGACAGAGAAATCCCCCTCACCTCCCCGAGGTAAAAGCAAGCAAACCTTCTGACTATCAATTGACTGAGCAAGTAAGGGTACCAGCTCGCTGCCCGCTTCCTCCAATGTCGCAATGTCATGTATTCTGCTGCTAAAGCAGAGTAACTGCTGTCGATAGGTATACGTGTCCCCGACGAAATACCTCTCCACAAACCTTTGCCACTTTGGTCTTACCCTCCAAGCAAATACCGCCACCAGCGGCACCCCAACCCCAAAGGTTACCACCAGGGTGGTAGTATCAAGGTCAATTTTGGTAGTAACATGTATAATGTATAAAGAAAGAGCAATGATCCCCACGCCGCTGGCGTACAGCCCAAGATACATCATGGCTCGACGAAATATGATTCTCAAATCAAGCAATCGCTGTGTCACCACAGCATAGGTCAGCAAGACAGCATTTATCACATTACCCACATGAGCCAAGGGGAGTTTTCCCGCCCCAGGAAGAAAGGAGCTAAAGGCGAACACAACAAGGACAATGAGAGCAACAAAGATATAACTTGCTTGATTACGCTGCAAGGGATCAGGGGAAGTTCTAATTTTGTGCAGCAAATGATATACGCTGCTGATACCAATGCCCAGCAACATGAATAAGCCTACACCCAGAATATACACACCGTAATCAACATCAATGCCTGTGGGAACAACCTCAACTTCTTGCGGTATATATCCCAACGCCGCCAGAACAATAGTCACCACAAGAAAACCATAGACAAAGAGATCTCTGCTACGCAGCGGCCGATAAAAATCGGAGATAAAATAATAGAATTGGACTATCATCCATATCAGAGAACAAATAATAACTTTCATTAGGAAAAGCTTGTACGCAGGGAAAAAATCACCGCGAAACAGGACATCGACAAGGCTCCATACCACCGCCGCGAGGAGAAAGAGGAAAAACAACTTATGTTGCCTGTGCCAGGGACGATTGGTGAGCAAGACAACAATCAGCGGGATATAGGTAGCTACAGCAATTGTTGGAATCAAGGCATGAACATTCATGGTCATAGCAATTATCGATGTCACAGCCAGAACTGTCAAGGTATTATGCAACAAATAACTAGATAGGGAGGCTGTAGCCTCCCTATCTAGTATAAGGTATGCCAACCCTGGGTATTATAAATTTAACGTGCTGGGATGTGCTCCTCCTCACCAACCACAGCCTCAACCTCAACCTTTCTCGCAGCCCCAAGCAGGGAAAGAACCTTATCCGATGGATTGATATGTGGAGGCTTGAGATGCCCAAGATCAGCCCCCTCGGCCTGCCGCTGAGATATATAACTGGAAAAGGCTCCCTGCGGCAGGAAGCTAACTTTCACCATCTTGGAACGATCGATATTCTCCACATCACCATAGATCTCATTATACATATTGTAATGGTACACATCATCCAGTTTTTCCAGCTGCTCATACACCGTTGCTGTCATGGCTCTTTCACTGGCGATATACCCTTCCCTGGGTTCAATATAAACATGCAGCACCACACTATCATCAATTATCTCCTTGCGCGCGGTCCAGTCTATGTAATCGATACTAGCATTCTCAATTGCCTGCCATACAATACGCTCAGTTAAGCGACCAAGACCAGCGATGTCGATAAGGTCACTAACCCTGCTATAGAATACCATCTGAGGGATATCAATATTTAACCTGTCATTCCGTAATGAAGTTATTTTTACAACATCACCCATTCTGTATCTCACCAGGGCACCACCATGAAGGTTGGTGATGATAATCTCATAATTTTCGCCTGGTTTAACCTCGCCAAGTAGAACTGTTTTCGGCACATAAGAGCGATCTAACTGCCATTTAAGCCCCTCCCTCTCAGGAATAAACTCAAAAAAGTCCAGGTTAGGAACAAAGGTCATGCCTTCGTAATCCCACGTTTGAGAGGCATAAATCCCTCCCTCGGTACCGGCATATATCTCGAGAGGAGTCCTTCCCCACAACTCCCCTACTTTTTGTTTAAAAACAGTACTATCAGTGCCTCCTCCCAGAATAGCCTTGACTTTCCATATATCCTTGGGCAACATAGGACGCCGGGCTAGCTTGCTCCTGATAACCCCTCTGGTTACTCGCCACAAGGCCTGAGGATGGGGCAACAAGCTTATAATATTGACCTGCCCCGATTTATCTCTTATCTGCTCACCCACAGCGACCAGAATAGAGGCCAGGCCACCAAAGCCATCAAGCCCATCATACAAGGCTTCCTTGAATCCCGCTTCTACCCTTTCCTGAAAAGTCATTTCGGCGGTATCGGCCGGCAGGAAATCAACGCCGATGGCCCTTTGAACAAACTCTCCAATAACTCCTGTAGCATAGGGAGCTAAACCCATGGTAAACAATGCTTTCAGGTGCTCCCTTACCTTGGAAACATCTCCACGGTGGTCAGCAAGAGCCAGGATAACCAGGCCTCCACATACCTTTATGGACTCATCAACAAAATCTGCCGACAGGGGAACCCACTTAACTCCGTGTTTTTCCGTGTAGCCTGAGCTCCGTACCCACATTGCAGGCTTTGCCGGCAGCGTGTCCTCCATTCTCTCGGGAAGCTCAGGGCAATAATCGGCATAGGTCGTTAATGGCACCTGCGCCCGAAATTCATCCACAGTTTGGGGAAAGGCACCATGCATTATTTTCCTGCCCAGCTCGCTGTTGTTTAGCAGGTCGATTTGCTCCAGCATAAGCCTGTTTTGAATAGCCATAAACTGCTCCAGGCTAAGATCGATATAGCCACAGCACATTTGCCACAGCTCTTCCTTCCTGCCATTCCTTAGCAAATCAATTGGGCTCTCCATAGCATACCTCCCGGCTAAGCACTAGCCTATATACACTATGGCAGTATCGTGTTTACCTGAGAAGCGATTGTGTTCTAGAACAATGTTCTATTTGAAGCAGGAGAGGATACAAAAAAGAAAATTTTGGGGAAACAATTGCTAAATCCATGGCATAACTACAGAAACAAAGCCATGGCATAACTACAGAAACATGATCCATGGCAAACTACAAAAACACAATCTATGACAAATTACAGAGGTGCGCTCTACAGCCAACCTGTGACTAAACTACAATAGAGTACAGCCTGTCAACGTAGGAGGGTATGACTTCAATATAGTAATCAACCTATGACATTAAGACACTTGCCAGCAAGATTACCGGCAACAGAAACGCCTGGTGGCGCTGGCTATTTGCCCAGAGATTGTAACTTGCGGCTTAGCTGTTCAAACTCCCTGTCCTTA
>JAUXIH010000125.1 GCA_030621105.1 Dehalococcoidia bacterium
CTTCCTCACGACACCAATTATCCGTTCTTTAATCTTCCGGATCCCGGATTCCGACAATCCAAGTTTCTGAGCCATAGCTACATTTGTTCTCACCTGCTCAATTCCGTGCATTCCATAAACCATTTCAAGAACCCCTTTTTTTCCGCTGCCCGGATTCCATTGATGTTCCAGCACAGAATTTGTATTGCTTTCATTGGTGAGATATATCAATTATGTATGTTAAATGCCATTAAACCAGCCGTAGTAGTATTGTTTCAAGTATTCATCGTAGGGATATGTTTTGGCGACATCAATCTTGCTGAAGGACAATTTATAGTGATTGCCATAATCCATAAGTATCTCGTATGCTTCGTTTAACTTCTTCATATCTGTTTCTTGATTTATGGGAACATCGCTATTGTTTTTATCAGGATGGTGGTGTAGAGCCATGTTTCTATAGGCTTGCTGTTTCTCCCAGACCCAGCAATTTCCGAGCCTCATCAATTTCTGCAAATTTAGCCATACTTGTTGTTTTAATCCTTGGTGGCTCGCCTGTGTTATTATGCTGGCGTGATTATAGTCTATAGTGCTAGCTATGCCAAGAAGCAACTTTTCTTGGAAAATACTGAGACCGTAAGATAGTATGGCGTAAGGAGATAATACTCATGAGTGTGATAGGACAGGATAGCTCGTTTTATGTAATCGTGCTGCTTTGGGTGGCTCGGGTTGCAATCTGGACGTTCATTTGCACCCTGTTGGCGTGGTTGGGAATCAGGGTGCTGGATGCAATAACCCCTCATGTATATGCGCGCGAGAGAATAGGGGAGAATCCTATGTCTGTGGGGATGTTTATTGCAGGGTTTGTTATTTTAGTGGGTCTTGTTATTCATGGTGTGGTCACTGGGCCTGTGGTGGTGGGCGCAGGCTGGTTCCAGACCCTAGTTGACCCTCTCCGTCTAAGCTTAGTAGCTGTAAGCTTTTTCGTAAGCTTGCTTCTGGGGATAGTTTTGCTACGTGTTGTTGATAAACTAACCCCAAAGATACCTTTTAGCAGCATCGGCCAGAATTCTACAGCAGTTGGTGCTTATGTTTTTGGCTGTCTGGTTTTCTTTGGGCTGATAATGCATGCTTCTCTGGTGATGCCCCTGTAATTTACCATGCCTAAATATGTGCTAGCTGCTTTGCTTTTGTTGGCAATCGTGGTAATGCCTGCATCTACATTAGCTGCGCCAGCGACAAAGTTTTACCACAAGGATGGGAAGATCTTTGATGAGTGGAATGTATGTCGTAGCGACGCTACGGGAGATGATGGGTTTTTTCAGGTGAAATCCACGATGGATTTTCGCCCTGTCATTGTCAGTGAGAGCCTGGGTGATAACTCAGATGTGGCTTACGCCATTGGCCAGCAGATTGCTCATGACTACCCCGATGTTTATCAGAGGGCAGAAAGGGTGTTTGGCTTTGCTCGTGATAAGGTTAGATATACCTCTGATGGCGAGCAGTTTGGCTTTGATGAATTTGCACAGAATGCTGATGAGCTAGCTATCACCATCGACGATAACGGTTTTGCCCATGGTGACTGTGAGGATTATGCCATATTGCTTGCAGTTATGTATCAGGGGGCAGGATTTCGCTCAGCAATAGCGTTAATGTCAGATCATGCTGCCACACTAGTCTACTTACCGGGATATGACAAGGCAAATAGGGTGCTGTCAATTGATGGCGAGATAGGTTGGATTTGGGCTGAGGCCACTGGTGGTAATAATCCTCTGGGGTGGATGCCCGAGAGTTTTATGGGGTCTAGCATTGGAGTATGTGAGGTAGAGGACAAGGCTATAGACAAAGTTGATAAAGAGAGTGCTAGCTGTGCTGGGGTCACCGCTGAGAGCGGTAACCCTGTGATTCATATATCTCCTTTTCTTGGTGTTGTCATAGTAATGTTGTTTTTTCCTTTACTGCGAGTGCGCAGGAGAAGGTAATATCCAGATATTCATGTGAAGGCGGTGACCATCAGGACTTAACATAAAACACTTGCTGCTATAAATGCCAGCCCGATACCTATAGCTACAAGAGCTCGTAGTGGTTTAAGGAAATCCTTGAACTTCACGTTAAAAAACTCCAGTGAAATAGCTATGCAGGGATGCACGGGGGAGATGACATACCCCATCATGGCTGAACAGAGCATGATGGCAAATGCTGTCGGTGAGATCATGGCCCCATACTTTACATAATATATAGGCAGTATTATCGAGACTGGAACCTGGATTCTTCCGATGGCAAAACCTAGAAATGCACTGATGATTACCAGGAGAAAGGCTTGTGATATAGCGACACTTGCTATTACCTCAGGAGCCCCTGATGCTTGGAATATGTTGAGAAGCAGGAACATGCCTATGATTAATAGGGCGAAGTTCCAGGGTTTCATGTTGCTTAATACAGGCCGACAATCCTTCCAATGTAGATCTCCAAAATAGCAGGATAAGGCAAGGCTGCTTATTATGCCTATCATAAGTGGTATCTCTGGAATGATATTGGGCAAAAGTATCATCAGGGAGAAGTGTATGGTTGGTGCCAGGAGCACTATTCCTACTGGAATTGTAATTTTACTTACGATGGGGGGATTTCTGTCTCCAATTCTGCCGGGGATATCTTTAAGCAGGAAGAAATATCCACCCAACAACATGAACAGGAATCCAGGAGCGACATAGGGGACTGTGGCATATAGGTTGAGGTGTGCCATCTTTGTTGTCGCCAGCAAAGCTCCGAGGGGATAAATTAGTATAAATGTATGCCTGTACCATACGTTGATAGCAGCTTTTCTCTCACCAGAGACGCCATCACCACCTTTTCTTACCAGGGGGGCGGAAAGCAGCGCGCCGCCGGGTATGGGCAACAGGCTTAGCAAGGCAGGGGCAAATGCCATGAACATCTTCTTGCTCATCCTGAGATTACTGACGAGGTTGTCCAGTAGTCCTCCCCTTTCCATTACTCCTCCCAATATCGCTATTGATCCCACTGCCACTGACAGCAGGAGGATAGAGGGATCGGTTAATGTACTTAAGGTTTCGTTGAACAGTGTCGCAGGCGAAAGAGTGAATAAGCCCAGTATGAAAGCTGAAATGATTAATCCCAGCCAGAGGCTCTTACGACTTATCAGCAATAATAGCCCCAGGGATAAGATGATTCCTGTCCAAGTTTGAACAATCATGGCAACATAATAAGAAGAGCTTGATAGGCTAATTGCTCTTCAGGTAGACAAGATTATAACAGGGGCTCTTAAATGGAGGTGCGGGCAATATTGTTAAAGGCACCGGCTGTTTTTTTCTTTGCCCAGCAACCTCAATATGTTGTTGCTGAATATATTCTTTTTGTCCTGCTCAGGGATATCTAGTTCCATTATTTTTCTTACCTCTGATGGAGGCGAACCAAAGGGCCAATCTGAGCCATAC
>JAUXIH010000060.1 GCA_030621105.1 Dehalococcoidia bacterium
TTTTAGCCACAATTGTCCTCGATGTGCGAAGTATCTTGGCTTGAATTACCCAATCGTATTCAGTCTCTGAGATTTTCCTAACCTCTTTACAGCCAGGGATGCATGAACCCAATCTTTCCATGTCACTTACAAGTTTCCAAGTTCTTTCTAAAGGTGCCTTTACAGTAAATTTCTCCTCTATCATGGACTCCTATACTACCTCCTTCTTAATTGGGGAAGCTAGTCTCGTCCATAACCTAGTCCAAAAGGTAACTAACGTCTTTGCCTTAATGGTTCTAACTATCTTCTCCATAGCCATCCTGCTGTCTTTCCTAAAAGCCATCTTCGTTCCTATTTATTATTACTGAGTTTGCCACCTGTCTGAGAAATCGTACCCTCAGGGCAAACACGAGTACAAATCCCACATCCTCGGCACTCGCTTACTGCGGATTTTAGCCAAACCGGCCACCTTCTCGAATGATATGTTTTGAAGAGTCCTTTAGCTCATTGTTTACCATTTATCAGGCAACCACTTTCAAAGTAATACAATCCTCTATAGGGCAAACTATCTTACAGTTATGGCACCCTTTACACTTATCCTCGTTTACAGTGTAAAGCCAGTTGGCATCACATCTCAGGCAACGCTTTGCTTCCTTCACTGCTTCCTCTTGCGTGTAACCACACTCTGGCATACTAAAGCTGAAAAGTCGCTTAGCAAGGGGCATCGCTGCTGCCTGCGGTATTCGCCTTTCCTCCGGCAGTTCATCGGCATCCAGTGGCTCTACTTCACCTTCCGGTGGAGCTAACACCCCATCAATTTTGCCCTTACCACCTAGATACTTGTCTATTGAAATTGCCGCCTGCCTACCGACAGCAATTGATTCAACTATTGAGGTGGGGCCATTCACCACATCACCGCCAGCAAACACTCCCTTTTTACTTGTTGCCAGCGTCTCAGGATCAACCCATATCGTATTACCATCGGCCCTCCTTAAGCCAAATTGAGCAGGTACGTCTGGTGTCTCACCAATGGCAATAATTACCGCATCACTATCCACTTCAAACTCAGTGTCTGGGATTGGCTCGGGACGTGGCCTGCCGCTGGCATCCAACTCACCCAACTTCATATGAATACATTCCACCTTAAGCTGACCATTAGCTCTCGTTATCTTGGTGGGCGCCGCCAGAAACTGAATCTCCACTCCTTCACGAAGAGCCTCTTCTACTTCATCATCTGAAGCTGACATCTCAGCCCGGCTGCGGCGATAGATAATATTTACCTCTCTGGCACCAAGGCGAGAAGCAGTGCGTGCTGCATCTATAGCCGCATTACCACCACCAATGACAGACACCCTTTCTCCCAGGCTAACATTTCTACCCACTTTCACATCGGCGAGGAAAGATAAGCACTTTACCACCCCCGGGCTATCCTCACCCTCGACTCCCATCTGTAAATCACTATTAGCACCTATAGCCACGAAAACCGCATCATAACCCTGACTTAATAGCTCGTCCAGAGACCTAACCTTGGTGCAGGTCTTTATCTCAACCCCAGCACTCTTTATCTCGTCAATCTCCCTATCCAACACTTCCGTAGGCAGGCGATACTTGGGAATGGCTACGCGCATCATGCCACCCGCCACCGGTGACGCTTCAAATACGGTAACGCTGTGCCCCTGCTTCGCTAGGTAATATCCCGCTGTCAATCCAGATGGCCCTGACCCAACAATGGCTGCCCGCTTACCGGTCGGCTTAGCTGCCTTCACCTTTGCCTTCCAAGCTCCAGTATCCTGCTCGACGATAAAGCGCTTAAGGGCCATAATCGCAATTGGGTCATCCAGTCGCCCGCGAGCACACTTGTTTTCACACGGATGGAAACAGGCAATGCTACAAACAAAGGGGAAGGGGATTTTCTCGCGGACTACAGCTAGAGCTTCATCAAACTTGCCATCGGCGATAAACCGGACGTAGCGTGGGACATCTATCCCTGCGGGACATGCCCCTCTACAAGGTGCCACAGCTTTCTCTTCCTTCCTTTCTATCCCGTGGTACCAGCAAACTTCAAAGCACTTTCCACAATGAATACATTTGTTTTGGTCTATTGAAGCCCTCTGTTTATAGCCGGGTAAGGTATGCATTTCCTCATAGGTGCGACTTGCTCTGGTCGCGATTCCTATAATATTTTGGGCACCTCCATACCCTTTGGCATCCAAGAAGGCATTTAGTCCCTCTATAGCTTTTTCGATTACCCAATAGCCCTTAGTCATTATCGTAGAGCAGAATTCAACACTGCTTGCCCCAGCCATAAGAAACCGCACCACATCTTCCCAGTCATAGGCACCACTCGAGCCCAAGATGGGAAAATCAGGGACATCAGTATAAATCTTGGAAACCCACCTCAGGGAAACAGGCAGCATCCACGGCCCACCAACACCAGCCCATCCGGATATAATGGGTTCAGCTTTATCTATATCAACCATAAAGCCCAGAAAACGATTATGACAGGTTACACCAGCAGCACCAACTTCCTTAACCGCCTGGGTAGTTACCGCTAAATCCGACTGCTGCGGAGAAAGCTTGGGAAACACAGGTATAGAAACACTATCAACTACGGTTTTGGTGATATTAACGTAAAGCGAACTGTCCTTAACAATGCCACCTTTATCATGCAATTCCTCCCCTTGAGGACAAGCCAAGTCAAGTTCAATCATTGGTATCCCTATGTCTTGCATCTTTTTGGCTAACCGAGCCATTTCCTGGGCGTCACTTGAACCGAATACACTGCCAACAACCTGACCATCACGCTGTTTGGCATATTTTAGTATTTTCCCCAGTTCCTCAAACCATCCGTCTTCAGTCTCGTCCACCGGCCCTATTCCAGTACGACAATAATTTGTGTATAGCTTTGGTACATCCCTTCCATAGACTTGACACCGGTTTTCGCCCAAAATAGCATACCTAGCTATCTCTGTCGCCTCTCTATACTCCCGGCTATTAGTGTAAGACTTAGCAACCACCGCCCCAGCTCCCATGTCAAATCCCCGCTTCATCTTCTCAAAGTTCTCGGTTACCTCACTTGAAGAAAGCCACACCGGATTCTTAAATTTGACGCCTGCAATCTCCACACTTAAATCAGCCATGTCCCCCTCTATCCTATATAACTTGAGAATAAACCTTACTTCAAGTAATCCAGAAGCTTAACCTTATATTTGCACCATAAAGAATCGTTAGCTTGTGGATTATGCAATTCCACCTCAAAACCGCCTCCATAGATTATTTCTCCGCCCAAGGCAGAGACAGTTCCGGAATAGATGACCATACCATTTAGGTCCTCATCCTCTATCTTGCTTCTAACAAAGGAAAGGATATCTTCTGCACTCATAATGGACGCTAGCTTTGTCTCCTGGTAAAGTATCCTCTGGTCACCCTTTTCTACCCAACTTCTTAGAACAAGAGCATCCCAGACTCCTTTAACTTCCTCATAAGGCCAGACGGCTGAAGAGACCACATTGGGACAAATCTGCTTGGCTTTGATAATGCTTGAAGCTTCTAACTTCCTATCCGTGTGGTCACTCCCCACGCCCACATACATCTTCCCCTTCTGTAACAACAGGACAAATTCCGCCTCCCCGGAAGTAGATCCATCCACCACTTCTAACATATCCCCGCTGGTTATCAAATAAGATGCCACCGGATAGAGCACAGGCACTTCCTCTGGAACAGGGACGCCCTCTTTTCTAAGTTCCTCAATGTGTCGCCTAACAGCCTCCTGGTCTCTACCTACGAAGCCGGCATTAACCATGCGCTTCACTGAGAAGCTAAGCGGCTTTATTCCACCCCTTTCCTTCAGCGTGAGATTCAAAACCTTCATAAGTCCTCTTTACTAAAGGAGAAGCTATTTTTCATAGGTCCTAATCTCAAATGTCATCATCCCGTCGGGGGAGCTATAAGGGCCGTGCTCCATGCCCGGGTGGCGATAGCCATAATATCCTGCTTGCAGCGTCAAATTCTTTCCCATATCTATCAGTGTTCCCGAAAGAACGTAAATCTCTTCGTAAAAATCATGTTTTAAAACTTCATTGAATACTGTGCCCGGCTCATACATCAAGAGGCGAGAAACACTTCCTGTTTCCGGGTCTTGGTTAAGAACCTTCTCATATACCCCTGGATACCCTTTTACCGGTTCCCAAGGGATACTTTCTGTCTCATGAATTTCCTGCTCTTTCTTTGCCATGCCCTACTCCTTAGCTTCTTTTTCCCCCAGCTTGTAGCCCCTATCTAAGGCCTGGAGGTTCATTTCCCTAATCGGTGAACCGAAGGTCTTCTTTAACGTGTTCTCCAAAGAGCCCTTAGATATGACTGAGGAAATAGAAGCAATAGTGCCCAGAGCTATGACGTTGGCTACGGCTTCCCTCCCCAAGCTCTTGGCCTCTTCAGTAAAAGGAAGGGTAAAAACCCTGGCCCCAGTTTGGGGGATATCTATCACATAAGCAGAATCTAAAAGTACCACTCCACTTTCCCTGGCTTTAGAAATAAAGGTATCTGCTGCTGCCTGGGACATGACCAGAAGTATGTCGGGTTCCGTCACCTTAAGGTCATCGACTTCTCTATCGCTCACCAGGACTTCGGAGCGACTATGACCGCCCCTCATAGATATCCCATAAGCCTCAGTTTCTACCACATTTTTGCCTTCTTCCTCAGCAAAAGACCGGGCTAGAATAACTCCTGCCAGACCCAGCCCCTGACCTCCAGAACCAGCCAACAGAATCTCAAGCAGCCCTTCCACTTAACTGCTCCTCTTTTGCACTCGGGCGATAAGTTTCTCGTATTCTTCAGTAAACTCTGGAGCCTCTTTCTCTACCAGAACACCTCTTGGCCACTTTCCCTGTAACTCATCGGGTGACAGTCCTTTAGCTTTCTTGATGGGGACGGTCAAATCTTTCTGTGCTTTAAACATCTGCCCAGGGGTGCCCTGCTTATTCCTGCGGCCAAAACTTGTGGGGCAAGGAGTGAAAACATCTATAAAAGAAAAACCTTTGTGTTTTATACCCTGCTCAATCAAACTTATTAGTTCCCTTATATAATAGACCGTGCCTCTAGCTACATACGTAGCTCCGGCGGCTTCAGCTAGCTTGCACAGGTCAAAGGGAGGTTCCAAATTACCATACGGGGCGGTAGAGGTTATAGCTTCTAAGGGAGTGGTCGGGCCGACCTGCCCCCCTGTCATGCCATAATTAAAATTGTTGTAAACAATTGCCGTCAGGTCTATGTTTCGTCGGCAAGCATGGATTAGATGGTTCCCACCTATAGCGGCACAATCCCCGTCTCCCAAGGTAACCACTACCGTCAGTTCCGGATTGGCCAGCTTTATGCCAGTAGCACTGGCCAATGCCCGGCCGTGAGCAGTTTGTAACGCAGTGAAAGTAGTATACCAGTGGGCCACAGGGGCACATCCGATACCAGCGACATGAATTACTTTATCAAAATCTAGTTCCAGTCTGTCTATAGCTCTCACCATAGCCATAGCTACGGTGCCACACCCGCATCCTGGACACCACATAGTAGGGAATTGGTGGGTATAGAAATATTTGTTCACCAGTTGAGAAAGAGAAGCTTCCTTAGGCACTCGCTTCTACCTCCCTTATTTTTTCCAGAATTTCTCCCGAGGAAAAGGGGTCCCCCCCTACTTTAGAAAGGGAGAAAACTTCAGTCCTTCCTCCGAAGCAGGCCTCACGTACAGGATGAACGTATTGACCCATGTTCATCTCGGGAACGATTATCACTCTTGCTGTTTCCGCTACTTTCCTTATTTCTTCCTCAGGCACGGGCCACAAAGTTATCGGCCTTAAGAAACCGGCTTTTATTCCCTTGCTTCTGGCCTTTAGCACTGCTCCTCTAGCCGGTCTAGCCGTACAGCCATAAGCTATGACTACTATCTCCGCATCATCGAGGAGCTCTCCCCTTACTTCCATTATTTCCTTTTTATTCCTCTCGATCTTATTGGTGAGCCTTTCAATAAGCTGTCGGGAAATGGCGTAATCGCTAGTGGCCTGAAAGCTGTCCTCCTTATGAGAGCTAGTGTTGGCATACCAGTGATAGGGGGTGCCGAATTTAGCCATAGGCGGAACTCCTTTCTCATCGCCTCGATAAGGAAGATATTCCTGAGGAGGGACGGTAGGCTCTGGCCGATAAGAGGTCTTAACTTCCTCATATGGAGGAAGCTCCACCTTCTCCCTCATATGCCCCACCACTTGGTCGGCTAAGAAAATAACAGGGACCCTAAATCTTTCTGAAAGGTCTACTGATTTGATGGTCAATTCGAACATTTCCTGAACTGAAGAAGGAGATACAACAATAAGCGCATAATCCCCATGGGAGCCATATCTGGCTTGCATAACATCCCCTTGAGCTGGAGAAGTAGCCATACCTATGGAGGGACCTACCCTCTGAACATTAACCAGCACTAAGGGAACTTCTGCCATGCAAGCCAGACCCACATTTTCCATCTTGAGGGAGAAACCAGGGCCACTGGTGGCATCCATAGCCTTAACTCCGGTAAGTGAGGCTCCGACCACCGCCCCCAAACTACCTATCTCATCCTCCATCTGGATAAACTTCCCCCCTACTTCAGGAAGCCTGCGGGACATAATATTGGCAATCTCATTGGCGGGAGTAATAGGGTAACCGGCAAAGAACCTGACTCCAGCAGCGATGGCCC
>JAUXIH010000123.1 GCA_030621105.1 Dehalococcoidia bacterium
GCTGTTAAGAATTTCCTTGACTACTCTCCTCACTATCTTATCGGGCATTGCGGTATCTACCCCTCCCATCATCCGAAGGTATTGAAAGGTTGTGATACCTACCCCGGTAATTTTGCCAACAGGGTTGTCTCTCCAATGTTCAAGGCTAGAGTTTTTTGCCCAGTGCCTCAGAGTATCCTTATCATTCAGATGTTGAGCGAGTCCTGAGAGGTAAAGGTAAGCTGCTATATTTTTTGCTGCCTGCCATGATCTGCGGTTTTTCCATACGCATTCAACATCATTAAGCCTGACTGTGCTGAGGTCCTTGAGAGTTTTAATCTGTCCGGTGGCCACAAATTTATTCTCGAACTTCACGACATGAGGCACCACGGATGTAAAGTAGTTGAGGCCAATAGAAGTGAATGCTGCATCTATAACCATGAGGACTACATTACTGTTCCACCTGTCGGTTTTTAGACATCGCTCACAGTGTTCATGCAGGCCTCTTGTTCGTGACATATATCGACGTGTTGCTTGGGACAGATGCCTATCGCTACTAGAGGAGGTAATATCTAGTTTATGTGATCGAATAGGCATTGTCATATATCCATGTTACTGCAATAGGTAGAGTAATTTCCACGCAGAGGATAATAAATGGCGTCCCTGGAGGGATTCGAACCCACGACCCGCTGCTTAGAAGGCAGCCGCTCTATCCTGCTGAGCTACAGGGACATCATGGCAACTATATCACAATGCCATATTTAAACGAGTGCGATAACAAGCAATGAGATATTATATTGTATGGAGATGATTGTGTGGCAAAGTGTTACTAGTTACTGGAGTTTTTAACTTTGCCTTGGGATTTCGCATGATCTGTGACATAGAACCCGGGCCCCTTGAACAAGACTGGCACGGGGGAAAAAAGCCGATAGGCCATCTCTTGGCATTCAGGACAGCTGGCTGTTGGTGCTGCATTGAAACTTTGTTTTAGTTCAAAGCACAAATTACAGTGTGAACATTGATATTGGTAAATAGGCATATATTTCCTCCACTTACGGTGTTGCCGATTCTAGCTTCTTGATTTCACCTTCCTCAGTAGGTTGTTCCTGCACTTTGAATTTACCATTTAAGTTTATTGCTCCAATTTCAAAGGCAGGATTATGTGCCTGCAATACGTGCTTTTCCCAGCAATAGGCATGGACAAAAACTCCACAAGAACAATGGAAAACAACCCTGTCAAAACGCAATGGCTTTCCACATACACTACAATTCATCTAATAACCTCCGATTTTTGGCACTCCGAATGCCCGAGTGCTAAGTATATCTACATTGCGCCAGGATATCAACTCCCAGTCATGTTTTGACAGCTTTGCTGCTTAGCCTTTACTATAAGGGATTATGAATGCAATGCTCAGCATGCCTGATTTCTTCAACTCCTATAAAGACGAGATAGAGCATGAGTTGCAGCAGATTATTTCGGATAGTGCTGAATTTCCCTATAGTATGCTGCGCTATCATATGGGTTGGCAGGATATGCAGGGATATTATAATTCGCACAGGTCGAGCAAATTCATCCGTCCAATCATTTGCCTCCTGAGCTATCAAGCTACAGGGCATCTATATTCGCAAATACTGCCGGCAGCCGCAGCCCTGGAACTTATTCACAACTTCTCCTTGATCCATGATGATATTGAGGACGCCAGCGCTGAACGTCATAACCAGCCATCTCTATGGCAACAATGGGGACAGCCACAGGCGATAAATGCTGGTGATGCCATGTTTGCCCTGGCTTATATAGCCCTGCTTAAACTAAGGCAAAGTAAAGTACCTGAGGGTAAAATTCTAGAAGCGGTCCAGATGTTGAGTAAGGCTTGCCTGGACCTCTGTGAAGGACAAGCCTTAGATATTGCCTACGAAGATCGCTTGGATGTTACAATTGAAGATTATCTCGATATGGTGACCAAGAAAACAGCAGATTTGGTTGCAACATCAAGTGCCTTGGGTTCATATTTAGGCAATGCAGATGATAAGACAGTGGACTGCTTCTATCAATTTGGCAAAGAGATGGGGCTAGCTTTTCAAATTGTAGATGATATTCTGGGTATATGGGGGGTGGAGGAGGATACTGGGAAACCCGCAAAAAATGATATCTTGCAGAAAAAGAAAACCTTGCCTGTCATTTATGGACTGAGGTGCAATAAAGTTGAGGAAAAGGAAACCCTTGTAAAGCTTTATTCACAGAAGCTTATGCTGGATAGTGACGTAGCACAAGTATTGGAGATACTAGATCGCTTGGGGGCCAAGGATTACTCCTATAAATTGGCTCAGCATTATTACCACCGAGCTTTGGCTCATCTTGATATCATTGAACATAAGCTAGGGCAGCAGGCTTACTTAAGAGATATGGCGCGCTTTTTAACAAAACGGAACTACTAAGGAGAAATGATGGAGAAGAAAACCGTTAGAGATATAGATGTTACAGGGAAGAGGGTCCTGGTAAGAGTTGACTTTAATATTCCTCTGGATGGTGAAACCAGGGCTATCCTCAGCGATAGCCGCATTAGGGCTTCTCTCCCTACTATTCAATACCTTATTGACCATAGGGCCAAGATTGTCTTATGTTCGCACCTGGGTCGGCCTGGGGGAAAAGTGGACGAGCAATTACGCATGAGGCCTGTAGCAGAACGGTTATCACAGTTAATAGAGTTGCCTGTGCAGGTAGTCAGTGATTGTGTTGACAAGGAAGTAAGAGATAAGGTGAGGTTGTTGAGGGAAGGAGAGATATTGCTCTTGGAAAACCTGAGATTCCATCCTGAGGAGGAAGCCAATGAGCCTCATTTTGCTCAAGAGCTAGCTAGTCTAGCTGATATCTACGTTGATGATGCATTCGGCACTGCCCATCGTATTCATGCATCGACAGTAGGGGTGACCAAGTATCTTCCTGCTGTAGCCGGTTTCCTGATTCAAAAAGAAGTGGATTGTATACAAGAACTTTTGTCTGAACCATCACACCCTTTTGCTTGCCTGCTAGGCGGAGCTAAGATAAATGACAAAATAAGATTAATACGCAATATTCTGCAGGTAGTAGATGTTTTGCTTATTGGTGGGGCTATGGCAACTACATTCTTAAAAGCACAAGGCCTCTCCGTAGGACAATCGCTCGTGGATAATGGTAGTTTAGGTTTAGCCCGAGAATTGTTGCAAGAGACAAAGGATAATGATATTCGATTATTGTTACCAGTTGATGAAGTTGTAGTTGATAAGGTTAAAAGGAATGCTCCAAGCAAAGTTGTTACTATTAGTCGCGTGCCCTCCGAAGGCTATATCGTCGATATTGGACCTCAGACATGCCAACTTTTTTGCAATGAGTTGAAAAAAAGTCGCAGCGTTATGTGGAATGGTCCTATGGGAATCTCCGAGATTGCAGATTTTGCTAAAGGCACTAGATGTATTGCTACCTGCTTGTCCAATATTGATGCCATAACTGTCATTGGCGGAGGATCTAGCGCTGAAGCAGTTGAGGAAATGG
>JAUXIH010000074.1 GCA_030621105.1 Dehalococcoidia bacterium
CACCATGTCGGGGATACTCCAATAGATGTAGTTGTCCATATATCCGGAATACACATTGCGGATATACTCGGGAGTTGTCGCGCTGGAGGGTTGGTAATTCCAGGTGATGGCGGTTTCGCTCCAGGGGGATTCTACCTCGTAGGCGCCGATGGGAGCCGTTGTCGCCCCGCTGTGCCATGTATAGTACAGCTCCAGGTGAACAGAAGTAGCCACGGCTTCCTCGGGCAGCGAGCTGAGGTCAAACTGGAGGTATGACCTGCAGATTTCGTCTGAGTCGGTACCGGCAAACAGGTAGATATTGGTAGCGTAATTTTTGCTTGGGTTAAAATTGTAGACATAGGCATCCTTGCCGGTGGTATCTGTGGGCTGTATGGTCGTGGTCAGCGTGGGGGCATACAGCAGGGACCAGTTGATGTAGGTGGTCTCGCCGGGATTTACCGTTATCAACTGCTGCTTGTACTGGTGGTGGTAATACCTGAGCTCTATCGTGTGGCTGCCGGGAGTTAAGTTGGCGAGGATATAGGGAGTGATATTTCCCGTGTCTTCCCCATCCAGGTAGACTGCTGCTCCTGCCGGCGTGGACTGTACATCGATGGTGCCAAATTGCTGCTCTACCACAACTGTGCAGGAGTCGCTGGCGGTGCCGCCCTTGCCGTCGCTGACGGTTACCGCGATGGTATAGGTTCCCTCTGATGCCGGTGCGGTCCATGTCGCCAGGCTGCCTAAACCTGAGATTGCCCCGCCACTGGCGGTCCAGGAGTAGGTCAGGGTATCGCCGTCGGCATCGCTGGCCTGGCAGGAGATGGTGCAACTCCCTTCGGGGATTACAATGGTTGCGGAGGGGGCAACGCCGGTTATTTGGGGTGGAGTGTTGGATACATCCATCGTGATGCTCTTGTCGGCGGTCTTCCCCTGGCCGTCATCCACGGTTACGGTGATGGTGTAGTTCCCCAGTGTCGCGGGAGCTGTCCAGTCAACGGAACTGCCCGTGCCGGAGATGGCGCCCCCACTCACTGCCCAGGAGTAGGTGATAGTATCACCATCGGGGTCGGTGGCCGCACAGGTGATGGTGGAGATCCCTCCGGGGCCTACCTCCTGCGGGTTGGCAGAGAGGCTGCTGATCTCAGGGGCCTTGTTGAGTAATCCGCAGCCAGCAAAGATAACTACAGCAAAAATAAGTAGCGGAACGATTATCCACTGCGAGCTTGAAGGCTTTTTCATTGTGAGTCCTCCTTATCTTTATTTATTTCCCTAATTTATCCTAGTTTAATTATAATATGACGGCTGGCCTTGTCAATACGTCGCAGCGGCTGCAGGGTCAATGTCTGCGCTGCAAGGAAGTTTGGGGGACCGCGGCATAATGCCCCGTAAGCTCCTGAGGGCAAGTATATGGATAAGCTTATCGCTGAAGCTAACAGGCTGAATATAGCCATCACTGCCGAGCAGGCGCATCAATTTGAGCTTTATTACCATGAATTGATTGAATGGAACAGGAAATTTAACCTCACTGCGGTCACGGACTACGAGCAGGTTCAGGTGAGGCATTTTCTTGATTCCCTTACTGTAGCCCTGGTTCTAACAAGGGAGGAACTGGCACGGCCGGATTTCAACATTCTGGATGTTGGCAGCGGCGCTGGCTTTCCCGGGATGCCGCTTAAGATTCTCCTGGCGACGCCGCATATCGTGCTTCTGGATTCTCGAGGCAAGAGGATAATATTCCTGCAGCACCTGACAGGGAAGCTAGGGCTGGGTGGGGTGGAGGTGGTACAGGGGCGAGCCGAGGAGATAGCTCACCAGCCGGCGTATCGTGAGCAGTTCTCTGTGGTTGTTTCCCGCGCTGTGGCGGCGCTGCCCACGCTCGTGGAGCTGGCCCTGCCCTTTTGCCGAGTGGGGGGAAAATTCATTGCCCAGAAGAAAGGGGACATTGAGGGAGAAGTCAACGATGCCACCAGTGCTATTGAGATTTTAGGTGGCAAGTTACAGCAGGTAAAGGAAGTGAGATTGAGCGAGCAGGATGACCTGCGCTACCTTGTGGTTGTTGCCAAGGTAGGTGTCACCCCGGAGAGATATCCCCGGCGCATTCCTGCGATCAGCCGGCGTCCTCTCTGTTAACTTTGATTTTCCTTCATTCTTGCCTTATAATTCAGGTGATGGAGAAGGGAACCTGGAAGGTTAAGGAAGGCTTAGCCCGGATGTTGAAAGGGGGAGTGATTATGGACGTGGTCACCCCCGAGCAGGCCAAGATTGCTGAGGATGCCGGAGCCTGTGCTGTTATGGCGCTGGAACGGGTGCCTGCGGATATTCGCTCTGCCGGCGGAGTTGCCCGCATGGCTGACCCCGCTATCATTTCCGCCATTATGAAGACCGTCGGTATTCCTGTTATGGCGAAGTGTCGTATCGGCCATTTTGCCGAGGCGCAGCTGTTGCAGTCTCTGGGCGTTGATTTCATCGATGAGTCCGAGGTGCTCACTCCGGCCGATGAGAGTTTCCATATCTGGAAGCAGGATTTTACTGTCCCCTTTGTTTGTGGCTGTCGTGACCTGGGAGAGGCATTACGCCGTATTACCGAGGGAGCGGCCATGATTCGAACCAAGGGCGAGGCGGGCACAGGAAATATTGTGGAAGCAGTGAGACATATGCGTGCCGTTCAGGGTGCCATTCGCCGGATTCGGGGACTGCCCCAAGAGGAGCTGGTAGCGGAGGCTAAGGCCCTGGGTGCTTCTCCAGAATTGGTGATGGGAATACATAGTTCTGGTAAGCTGCCGGTGGTGAATTTTGCTGCCGGAGGAGTGGCCACACCTGCTGATGCTTCCCTGATGATGCAGCTGGGAGCCGAGGGAGTGTTTGTTGGGTCGGGAATTTTTAAATCCAGTGACCCTCCTGCAATGGCCAGGGCTATTGTCAAGGCGACCACTCATTATCAGGATCCTGCCATCGTTGCCGAGGTATCCAAGGGGTTGGGTGAGGCTATGGCGGGGCTGGATATCAAGACCATCCCGCAGCAAGAATTGCTGGCTACCAGAGGATGGTAGCCGGAGACCAGGTATCATCGTAGGATGCATACAGTAATTACTGACGACCTGGAAGCCTTGTTTGCCGTTTTGCCTGCCTATGTGCGAAATCCTCTCCAGCAGCAACCGGACTACGATCAGTTACTCGAGGTGATATTGGATTTAGGGCGACCTCCCGAGGCACGTTTTCCCGGCCATGAAGTGGTGCTTGATTCCAGTCACGTCAGTCAGTCTGACATTGACTACACAGTATCGCAGGTTGGCAAGTTTACTGATGATAACCGTGCTGGCATTGACCATACGCTGCACCGTATTTCTGCCATGCGCAATAGAAATGGACGTATAATCGGACTGACCTGTCGTGTAGGCCGAGCTGTCCTGGGCACTGTCAAGATGATTCAGGATCTTGTTGAGTCAGGCAAAAGTGTCCTGTTGCTCGGGAGGCCTGGTGTTGGCAAGACAACGATGCTGCGTGAGGTGGCTCGAGTGCTTGCTGATGATATCGATAAGCGTGTTATTGTTATTGATACCTCTAATGAGATCGCTGGGGATGGAGATATTCCCCATCCGGCCATCGGGCATGCCCGGCGGATGCAGGTAGCTACCCCAGCCCAGCAACATGAAGTAATGATCGAGGCGGTAGAGAACCACATGCCGGAGGTCATTATCATTGACGAGATTGGCACGGAGCTGGAAGCGCAGGCAGCACGAACCATTGCGGAGAGAGGAGTACAGCTGGTGGGGACGGCGCATGGCAATACGCTGGAGAACCTGATTATGAACCCCACGCTATCTGATCTTGTTGGAGGGGTTCAGACGGTCACGCTGGGAGATGAAGAGGCCCGGCGACGGCGCACGCAGAAATCCGTTCTGGAGCGTAAGGCACCTCCTACCTTTGATGTGGTGGTGGAGCTCATGGGTTACTATAAGGTAACCGTTCATCCCGTCGTCGCCGAAGCTGTCGACGCCATCCTGCATCAGTGTTCCCTGGAGAAAGAGATTCGCTGGATGGATGAGGAAGGCGTCGTGAGGAGGGATAAGGCAACGGCGCCGATGGCCCCACAGGGAGAACAGAGAGAAGAGAACGAGTTGTTGCAGGTGTATGTCTTTGGTGCTAATCGCTCCCGGTTGGAGCAGGTTGCCCGAGAGGAGAAAAGGAACATGAAGATTGTTCGTGATCTTAAGCAAAGCAACCTCTTTGTTACCTCGCGGCGCTACTACCGGCGCAAGCCACAGAAGATAAGGGACGCGGAAATGCTGGGGATACCAATTTATGTCCTGAAAAATAACGAGGCTAGTCAGATGAGGCAATGTCTGGAAGTGGTGCACCCCCTTGACTTGAAGGCAGGTTATATCCAAGGGGTACAGCACCTGCTTTCTCAGCGTCTTAACTCGGGCTAACTGAAGAGGAGCCATCTTATGGGCTTGTTTATCGCATTTGAGGGGGGAGAAGGCTGTGGCAAGAGCACTCAGTCCCGGGCGCTGTATCAGACCTTGCAGGGGCGAGGCGTTCCCGTAATTTTGACCCGCGAGCCCGGAGGAACTGCGCTGGGCGATGCCATCAGGAAGATACTGCGACGGCAGCGAGGCGAGACCATCTCTCCTCAAGCAGAGCTGTTTCTATTTACTGCCGCTCGTATTCAGCTGGTCACCGATGTAATTCGACCCGCTTTACGTGCCGGCCAGGTTGTTGTCTGTGATCGCTTTGCTGCCTCTACTATGGTATACCAGGGCTATGGACGGCAACTTGATAGGAGCATGATAGAGAGGATTAATCGCATGGCAACACGGGAGTTGCAGCCAGATGTTATCTTCTTCCTGGACCTGCCGCCGGAAGAGGGATTGGTCCGGAAACGAGGTTTGCCGGACCGCTTTGAACTGGAAGGCCTGTCCTTTCACCGTGATGTGAGGGAGGGATATGCCAGGATGGCGGCGTCGCAGCCTCGCCGCTGGACGACTATTGATGCTTCTTTGCCCCGGGGGCGGGTTAGGGAGATGGTCTGGGCCAGGGTCAAAGGCTTGTTGAACGCCAGGGGATATCTTTAGAGCATGTCTCGGGCGAAGGTGGCAGTAGCGCTGAGCGGGGGCATGGATTCTGCCGTGGCAGCCCTATTGCTGAAGCAGCGAGGCTGTGATGTCATGGGAATACACGCTCGCCTCTGGGATGCTGATGAGGAAGAAGGGGTGGCGCAAATATGTCACACGCTTGATATTCCCTGTTCCTTCGTAGATTTACATCAGGAGTTCATACATTATGTCGTGGATTACTTTTCCGCTGAATATCTCCAGGGACGAACACCTAACCCCTGCGCAAGGTGTAACCGCGATATAAAGTTTGGATTTCTTCTTGATGCCGCGCTCTCACAGAGAGCTGACTATTTCGCTACGGGGCACTATGCCCGGGTGGAGCATGCTGGGGGAAGCTATCACCTGCTCCGGGCCGTGGATACTGCTGGCGACCAATCTTATTTCCTGTACGGGTTGGAGCAGGAGAAGCTCTCTCACATTAT
>JAUXIH010000037.1 GCA_030621105.1 Dehalococcoidia bacterium
AGACATGTGCTAGAATTCCATGCGCAAAGCAAATAATAAAAGCAGGTCAGAAAAAGGAGGGAGATCAAGATGTCCATAAAAGAGAATCAGCCAGTATTCAAGAAAGAGGGAAGGTTTGAGCGACAGGAAGAAGCGCCCAAGAAGCCCCCTCAGGAAACAACTCCTCCTGCGCCAGTAGTCCTTGAGGTACAGGCAGGAAGTTCTCTGGACCAGGTTCGCCAGAAGGCTATGTCCGCTTATGCCGCATACGTGGAGGCTGAGAGACAAGTAGCCAATGCCTACAAGGAACAGGAAAAGCAGGTGGATAGCACCTACAACAAAGTGCTGGAGCAAGCTCAGAAGACATATGAAGAAAATGTCCTGCGGGCAAGCAGGACTCGAGATGCAGCTGTGGCGCAGGCCAATAGGGCATGCGAGGAGAATGCTACACGCGCAGCAAAAGCTCGAGAGGAAAGCGTTGTGCAGGCCTGGAAAACTCGCGAAGACACTTTATCCGGCGCTTGGAATATCTATATCAAGACCCGGCAATAAACTTGAGGAAAAGCAATAACACCCCGGATACACATCGTTTGCTATACACCATATATCGTGGGTATAGAGAGAAGGTGATGCAATGGGGTGTTTTGCTATCAGATTAGCTACAAGAGTACCGGGATATCTTCGAAGATGTCTTCAATCTTTCTATCAGCGTACTCTATTCTACCCTGCCTGGCTTTTACCAACTTAATTAGCTCAATCGCCCTGTTGAAGTAGTTGGTTATTTTCTGGACCCTGGTGAATTCAGATAGAAGCACAGCCACATCCAGAGAACCCTTCGTCCTGGGATAGTCGCCATAGCGAATCAGGGCATTAGGAGCTACCGCACGCAAGCTGCCAGCGACATCACTCAGCATCCCCATATTTATCTCATCGCGAGGAGCGGAGACCAGGAACAGCCCCCTCCTGGCATCCCTGGGGTCACATGTAAGCGATAACTCACCAAGGGCTTCATCCATCGCACGAGTTCCCCTGCTATCTTCAATCGCCCTACCTCTAAAATTACTACTCTTGCCAAAGCTGAAAGCACTGCGCGAAATATTAGTTCTGCCCTCGCCCAGAACCGTCCAACCTGCCAGAGTTTCTGTAATGTCTCCAGCATCAATGACCTTGGCTCCCACATACTGGGCAATCCTCTCCTCTCCAGCACAAAGCAAGTTGTAAAACGGCTGAACCAGCCTCTCATTAATGTCCATCAGGTTATTTATGATCGTGATGTCCTTGTTAACATATCTTTGATTATCCACAAGAAATACAGCATCGGCTACCAGGTAGACCGATTTTAGGCACACCGCAGTGTTGTAAATTGTCCTGGCCTCCGTCCTCTCCTCCTGTTGAAATGGCAGTACAATAAGATTATATACTGGCTTGTCGAAATAGCGCTCCTTTAACTGCCGGGTCAACTCTGCTATTGCGCCAGAACCAGTACCTCCTGAAGCTCCAGCAATCAGCAATATAGCATCTGCATCAGCAAACCCCCGCGTCTTTCTGACAGCATCAACAATCTTATCACCACTTTCCTTCGCTATATCGGCGCCTATCTCACTTAACTTGCCTACACCATGGCCATGGGTCTTTTGGCCACCGATGGAAATCCGATGGTCAGAATTAGCTTTAATGGTGCTTAGGCCACTTAAATCAGTGATATCCGTGTTAATAGCGAAAGCTTCCAGGATGATATCAACTTTTCTCCGGGCACGCGCCCTCTTGTTCAATCTGGCGAAGGCATCAGCAACACGACCGCCACATTGCCCCAAACCCATAACTACTAGTTTCATCTAGCTAATTGTAGATAAGCTTGCATGAATATGTCAACTAAGTCTTAAAGTTTAACACCAAGAGTGGCACTTTACCACAATAATCACTATAATTGTTCTACTTGCCGAAGTGGCGGAAAGGCAGACGCGCTACGTTCAGGGCGTAGTACCCTTAAGGGCGTGTGGGTTCAAATCCCACCTTCGGCACCATGCGCCTGTGGCTCAGCTGGATAGAGCGCAGCCCTGCGGAGGCTGAGGTCGCGGGTTCGAATCCCGCCAGGCGTATTTTTATGGGCGGTTAGCTCAGTGGTAAGAGCGCCTGTCTTACACACAGGAGGTCACTGGTTCAAGTCCAGTACCGCCCACCATAGGTGTATGAGATGAACTGCTGTAAAAACTCTAATTATCCACTCCCATTATAAAAATTTGTTGTCTCCCCCCTCCCCTTACTCAGTCCAAGTCTTGGTCACAGTGGAGCGACTTAATCGGTAAAGCTGTCTTATGGCAGGTATCTGGGAAACAAGAAGTTCCTTAGCGGCGGAATAAAATTAATTGGCTTAGCGTTACCGCCTTGTAAGAGGATCCCATCTTGTGACCAGCTTATCAAAAGAGTCCTCTGTGAACTTCTCCTTGAATACCCGATAGTAGTATATCTCAGCTTCCGACTTCAGGGCCATGGCAGACTTAATCTGTTCATGCGCGGAATCTTCCTTAGCCGCTTCTCTTTGCCCAATCAATTCAGTAAGTTTTGCCGAGCCAGCTCCTGAGGCAAATGGTTGCTTTACCCTATTTAATATGTGGTCAGGCAGCAAACCGGCGAAGGCTTTCCTTAAAATCCATTTCTCAACCTTTTTCTTGCCATACACTTTCCATGCTGGGGGGATTTGGTAACAAAGTGCAGTGACTCTCCCATCTAAGAAAGGAGGGCGAAATTCCAGCGAGTGACCTGCCATCATCCGGTCAAGTCTCTGAAGCCCTGTGTGGTAGGCATTAGTGATCAGGTCTTCAGTAAGTTTAACAAACTCCGCTTCACTCCCAGCCTCCTTCTGTTCGTGGTAACCACCCAGGAATTCATCCGCTCCTTCACCGCATAGCACACAGTTGCTATACTGAGCAGCCAGCCTGGCAGTGAAATAGTTGGCCACTGCCCCAGATACACAATCTCCATCAAAGGACTCCAACTGGTGAATAATCTGCGGTAATGAGTGCTCTATTTCCCTCTCACCAAAGATATAATCGTGGTGTTCGGTTCCCAAATACTGAGCCATCTCTCGTGCCCGCACCAAGTCCTCGGAGGCATTTATGTCAGTACCTACGGTAAATGTCTTCAGGTCAGGTTTAAATTCCTTCGCCAAGCAGGCGATAATGCTGGAGTCCAGACCACCGCTGAGAAGGACACCATCAACCTTGCCATCCTTCAATCTCATCTCTACAGACTGTCGCAGCAGGTGCAGGAGAATACGAGCCGCTTCTTCGGGCTATCAAATTCGGGAACTGGACACTGTAAGCTCCTGAAGGATCGAAGCCCCCGCCGTTGAGTATAGACATGGCCCGGCGGTAATTCCTCAACCTCAGTACACAGACCTAGAAGGGCTTTCGCCTCGGAAGCAAAATAAACATCGCCACCCTTAAACCCATAGAAGAGGGGGCGCGTACCTATGTGATCTCTAGCCAGAAATAACTCGCTATCAGTGATTAAACCAAAGGCGAAATCGCCATCCAACTGCTCCACAAAATCAGGACCAAATCTGCTATAAAGGTCGGTCAGCATCTCTGCTTCAGGCAGGCGTATTCCATTTTTGGAGTAGAGATGACCATCTATCACCGCAACAGTATCAGCCTTTTGGGCATGTGTTCTTCCCGCTGGATTAACCTCTGAGGGTAAAACACGGCATCCGAGGGCAAAACTCTTTCCACGGTATATCCACTCTGCCTCGGGCCCTCGGTGGTAGAGTTGGTCCAACATCAACCCTAAGACATCTTTGCTACTTGAACTGTACCCTGCTATACCAGACATATCTATAAGTTCTCCTTCAAGAGGATATCATAAATCTAGGTTGTCCTCAGTCCATCTTATTCATTCCAGGAAATAAAATAAGGGGGAAAGCATCCTGAGCCGTCTCAATTTTGCTTCCCCCTTATTTCCGAATATTTCTATTCCGAGATCAGGCCATGATCAAGCAAGTATCCATGGGCGACTTCTTCCGGTTCCATCTTATCGATGTCTACTTTAGCATTAAGTTCCTGCCAAGCCGCTTGTCCTTGAGCCACTGTCTCAGACGTAGCTGTCTCACCTCCACCAGGGAAGGTAGCCACCAGCTCATTGAGAATATCCCCAATCTCAGGATACTCATCAAGAACCTCTGCTCTAACATAGGGCGTCAAGTCATACGGGGGGAAGAAGCTTTGGTCATCTGTATACACATGCCAGCCACATTCAGTGATTTTAGCATCAGTACCGAAGGCCATGGCCACTTCACACTGATGGTTTTCCAACCCCATCAGTGAAGCTCCCGGAGCTCCAGTCATGAGAGAAGCCTCAGCGACCTCAAAGCCATAGTGCTCCTCCAAGGCGGGCAGACCATCAGGGCGCGTGGAGAACTCAAAATCGATAAAGGTTTCAATCTCTCCAGCCTCCGCTTGATAAAGCGCCGCCAAATCGGAGATGGTGCTTATATTATGAGCTTCGGTAAATTCAGGCCAGGAAACCAAAGCATAGGTGTTGTCATTCCAAATTGGATCCAGCCAGATGAAACCGTTGCCCTCTTCTTCGTCCTTTACCATCTCATAAATCTCGTTGTTATCAACCCCCGGCTCATATACGTGGGCGAGATGGGTCATCCAAGCCGTCCCGGTATACTCAGCACAAATATCAATGTCGCCAGCTTCCATCCCCCCCCTGAGAGCCATGGTGGAGATATCCGCTACCAAATTAACCGTGAAGCCACGGTCTTCCAACAACTGCTTCATCATCTCGCCAACAATGTACTGTTCGGTAAAGTTTTTATTACCGACGGTTACCTCTTTAGCTTGTGGCCCACATCCCACCGCAGGAATAACCACCGCCAGAGCCAAAACTAGCGATAAGATAGTAACAATTAGTCTACGCATCTTCTCAAACCTCCTTGGAAAATTTAATGTTGCGACTTGCTTCTGCAAGTTCAAATCCATTGCATTTCACCTTATACCTATCACCTCCTCTCAAGCCATTTCGGCCTTGACTTTAAGGCCACGCGACGTCATACCCCCCTCCACACGTGCCAGAATGAAACCCAGAATAATAGCCAAGGCTGCTGTAGGTGCGGCTCCCTGTAATATGGTCAACGGTTGCATGGTATATACCCCGGCTAATGTGATTCTACCCAAACCGGCACCACCAACAAGAACCGCCAGCTCCGCTGTCCCCACCGTTATAACTGTGGAGACTCTGATTCCGGTCATTATTACCGGTAGAGCCAGGGGTAGCTCTATCTTCCGAGCAATTTGCCTCCGGGACATTCCCATCCCCCTAGCCGCCTCCACAATCGCCGGGTCGATATTACTTATACCGGTATAGGAATTACGCAGGACAGGAAGCAGACCATAGATAACCAGAGCTACAATAGCTGACTGAAGACCAAAGCCGAGAATGGGGGCCATAATAGCAATTACAGCCAGACTGGGGATAGACTGTCCCACATTGGCTCCTCCAATTATGGGGGTGGTGAGCTTCCTAAAGACAGGGCGAGTGACCAATATCCCCAAGGGCACACCGATGGCAATGGCGATAAGTTCCGCTATAACCACCATCTCAAGGTGAGCCTTGGTGCAATTTGCTATATCGCCCCAAGCAAAAGGCCTATAGACCCCTTCTTTAATCCAGTCCAAGCTGGTAATCCAGACAGTGAGCCCGAGAAGGAGCACCAACAGGCTGATCAGGATGACATAGTGCCTCACCCAGTTTTGCCCCTTTGCGTAAGCTCAACTAACGCCTTCCGGATAGTGTCGAAGCTTATTACTCCCTGCAACCTGTTATCCTTATCAACTATGGGTAAATTATCCAATCCGTGGCTCAACATGAGAGAGAAAACCTCATTTAGAACTGTATTTGCCGTGGCTGTCTCCGCCGAGGGGCTCATGACATCCCCAACGCTGTCTCCCTTTCCCAGGTCTGCCTTACCAACTCCCCCCAAGAAATTTCCATCACCATTAACTACTGCTAGCCAGTTGATTCCCGCTCGCTCCATCCGCTCCCGAACAATCTCTGTTTTCTCGCCTGATTTCACCGTGGGAGGAGAAGCCTTCACCACATCTTTCACCCGGATCAACTGCAATCCTTTAAGAGCCCGGTCGGCACCAACGAAATTCTCTACGAACTCGTTCTTGGGGTTATAAAGTAAATCGGCAGGTGTGTCATATTGCACCAACTCCCCTTCCTTCATCAGGGCTATCCTATCTCCCAGCTTGATTGCTTCATAAATATCATGGGTCACAAATATAATGGTCTTTTTTAGGGTCTGCTGTATCTTTAGAAATTCGTCCTGCAATCTTACCCTGGTTATGGGGTCGATAGCTCCAAAAGGCTCATCCATTAGCAGTATTGGAGGATCTCCTCCTAGGGCTCGGGCTACCCCCACCCGCTGGCTCTGACCCCCAGAGAGCTCACGAGGATACTTGCCTATGAACTCACCGGAATCCATCCCCATCAGCTTTAGAAGTTCCTCTCCTCTCTGCCTCCGCTTATTCTCCGGCCAGCCTTTTAGCTCAGGAACCGTCTCTATATTCCGCCCCACCGTCATATTAGGGAAGAGCCCTATCTGCTGAATGGCATAGCCTATGTCTCTTCGCAACGCATTCTCATCCATCTTGGCAGTATCTACCCCATCAATATATATAGTGCCCCCAGTAATAGGGATAAGGCGGTTTATCATTTTCATGGTAGTAGTCTTACCACATCCCGAGGGACCCAATAATACACAGAGTTCACCTTGCCCAATCTCAAAGCTCACGTTTTTTACCGCTTCCGTCCCGTCAGGATAGACCTTGGTTACCATATCCAGCTTTATCATCAACTCACCTCTCTTTTAATCCCCTGGGAGTAACCCACCACTCCACCCAACCCATGAAGTTATCAACCAGTAGTGCCAAAATCGAGACAGATACTCCTCCCAAAATAATCAAGTCCAACCGAGCATTTCTTAAACCTCGGAATATGGGTACTCCCAACCCTCCGGCACCAATCATAGCGGCAATAGCAGCAATGCCGATAATCAGCACGATGGCATTTCTCACGCCAGCCATGATAACCGAGATAGCAAGGGGGAGCCTTACCTTAAACAGGAGTTGCTTTTCAGTCATTCCCATTCCTCTTCCTGCCTCAATCATTGCGGGGTCAACTCCCTGAAGCGCGGTATAGGTATTGCGCAATATAGGTAGCTGGCCATAGATAATTAGAGCGATGACTGCCGGAAGGAAGCCGATAGCTTTCAATCCTACACTACTAAGAAGAAGCATGAGCAGGCCAAAAATAGCCATACTGGGAATAGTCATAGCCACCTCCGCCAGGTAAAGTATAGTGTCCGCTACATGCTCCTTACCTCTGCCGCTGATATAAACCCCTATGACTACCCCAAGAACAACTGCTATTACAATGGCAACAAAAATTATCCAAAGGTGCTCAAGGGTCCATCCTGCTAGCTTTTCCGGATGGGCAATTAAATATTGCCAAGCGTCTAACATTTGAACTTATTCCTCAACCTCATCTCACATTTACAAAAACTCTCGCTCTGACGGAATAGCTCTCAACAAGGCGTACTTTACCGCTGTGCGGTAAAAAGGGGGATTTTGTCTTCCAGAAATTTTCACAAGAGGGGAAAGATAATAAACCCAGCTACAGAAAAACTACGAAGAGGCTTCGAGGAATTATACATTTACAAGGAAAATCATAGAATATAAACATCCTGCTTCTATATTATCCTTTTGACTTAGACCCCCTATACCAACCTCGGAAAATTCCCTGTACCTCTCCCCAGTATAGCTTAATATGTTATCACACAATCCGTCTTTCAGACAATGCCTAATAGAAGCAGCTTCTACCCTGACCAAGTGGCTTTTTCGGGCTCAGTTCAAGGTTAAAAGGGTTAGCTTAATCCTCCTCAACAGCTCTCAGCAATGCTAAGGATTGCACAACCTTCCCTTTTTCATAGCCAGCTACAAGCGACGGGGTGTGACTTATAAATCTTGCTAAGAGTAGTTTTTACTACAAAACCAAGGCAAAGATCTCTGATCAAAAGAAGTTAGAGGCTACCCTGAGAGACCGCATAGAAGTCTTCTGCCTGGAGTTTCCCACTATGGCTACCGCAGGGATGCCCAGTAGCTATAGAAAAAAAGCCGCTCTTAAACTTCCAGTATCTACCATTGGCAAACACACCAAGAACATAAACTTAGAAGAGATATGAGATGATGGCCACAGCCCCAACTATGATGAGATAAATTCCCACCAGATAATTAAGTATCTTGGGGAAAACCATTACGATAATACCAAATATCAAGCTGATAATCCCTACCAGC
>JAUXIH010000113.1 GCA_030621105.1 Dehalococcoidia bacterium
GCCAGTGACTATGAGTATGGAAGGAAGGCAGTAGAAGCAGTAAGAGAGATAATAAGTCCGGACTTTGAAGTCCTGGACATTGGAGCCGGGCCAGGAACGCTGGCAATACCCCTTGCCGAGAAAGTAAGGAAAGTAACCGTTGTTGAGCCCTCAAAAGAAATGATTAAGTACCTGATGAAAGATGCGGAGGAGGAAGGGGTTAAGAATATTGAAGTAATAGACAAAAACTGGCAGGAAGTCAGTGATTCCGATATTAGTAGGGGATTCGATATTGTCGCCTGCTCTCATCTCCTGTGGCAGTTTAAGGATGTCGATGAGCAACTGAAGAGAATGGAAGCTGCCTCACGAAAATACTGCTGTGTGGTTCACCCTGCCGGCAGCAGGGATACGATAATTAAACATCTATGGACTGAAATAATAGGGAGGGAATATAGAGGGGAACTTGACCCGGACCTGGATGACCTCCTATTCGTAATGCTGCGCCAGAGGGGAATATTGGTCAATGTTAAAGTGATAGACTACACCGCCAGAATATCTGTAGAGCAGGAAGAGGGCCATATAGAGTCCCTTCTGGAGAGGTATACAGAGATAACTCCAACTCAAAGAAAAAACATCGGCAAGTGCCTTCTGGAGAAGGCGAGAGATGGCATCTACGAAAGAAAAAGTAATGCGGCAGTGGTATGGTGGCAGACTCTTTCCTGAAAGGAAAAGTAATATCTACGGATAATCTATCCACTGTTTCCACTGAATGGACAGGGGGTGACACCTATATCCAGAGCAAACTGATAACAAGAGATTTAGGGGTCTTCAACTCTCCCGATGAATTCTATCACCAATATGGCACGAACTTAAGTGGTCTTAAAGAACTTCTGTTCAGATATCATATCCGCAAGGAGATGAACCGGAAAGTTTCACAAATTCGCACCTGTGCTGAGGTTGAACCTTGAGCAATCCCCCTGCTAGGCTAAAAAGCAGGCAAAGTTTCTTAGGAGGTTGGAATGAATCTCTACGGCGTAATAATGGGGGGCATCATGATAGGGGCAGTGGGGGTTTGAGCAGGGGTGGTTCCCAAGAAACCCAAACAGAAAGCCATAGTGCCTGGTAGTCGCTAAGAGGGTTTCATCGTAGCGTTATGGAAGAATCTGATACCTTAAGAATAGTTAAAGAGGATATTCTAAGAATACTGGCCGAAAAAACGAGCGGGAAGGGCTCCTTAGAATCCGTAAAATCAGGGGTCAAGGTCTCTAACTCATTCATATCTCAGGCAAGCAGAGAGCTCGAGGAAGAGGGTTTGATACGAGCTGGAGAGGATTCCATTGGGCTAACCCAAAAGGGGCAAGCTAGTGCCCAGAGTATTCTGGAGAAACATCTTGCTTTCGAGCGGTATCTCAGAAGGACGAGAGGGGAAGGAGAGGCACACGAGGCTGCTCACATTCTGGAGCACTATGTTTCCCAGGAGGTCACTGATAACATAAAAAGGCTATCTACCCTTAAAAAGGAGGGTATTCCCCTGACCGAATTTGAATTTAATAGAGAAGGCATAATCAGCAATATCTCCTTCTCTGACCCCACTCTGTTTGAGAGGATAGTCAGCATGGGGATAGTCCCCGGGGAAAGAATAAAGATAACTGGCAAAATCGGCCATGCTGTCATCGTTGACGTAGCTAAGAGGTTTGCCTTGGATGAAGATATAGCCCAGGGCATTAAAGTTCTGGAATATGAAAGAACTTAAGGTTTTTTTAGTTGGGCAACCAAATGTGGGCAAATCCTGTTTGCTTAACGCACTGGTTGGTTCCCGAACCGTAGAGTCCAACTATCCCGGGACCACTGTGGAACTGACCCGTGCCGAAAAAGTTTTCAACAACACCAAGATACATTTTGAGGATACTCCTGGGATATACTCAATATCCGATAGGAGCCAGGAGGAAAAGGTTACTGAAAGAGCCCTGTTCGAAGAGAAGATAGACAGGGTAGTAATAACCGCCGACAGTACCTCGCTGGAGAGGAGTCTCTACATAGCTCTCCAGCTACTAGAGGCCCAGATACCAATTGTTATCGCCCTGAATTTTGTTGAAGATGCCAAAAAGAAGGGGATAAGAATCGATTACAAGAAACTGGAGGAGATACTTCGTGTCCCCATTGTCCCTATAAATCCTTTAACCAAAAGGGGAACAGGCGAGCTTATAGATGCAGTTCTAGAGTATGAGAACGAAACGACAGAGGTTTTCAGCGTTAAGTATGATGACCACATAGAGGAGGCAGTAAACAGGATATCCCCATACATAAGGGGGACTCGGTTGCCCAAAAGGTTTGTCGCCCTGAGAATTCTAGAGGGGGACGTGGATTTTGAAAAATACCTGGAAGCTAAAGAGGTAATTGGACAAGCCAAAGAAGTCTTGGAGAAGCACCCCAGGGTTTCAGAGGACATATCGATAACGAGATATGGAACAGCCTCTTTTATTGCCGAAAAAGTTACCCGAATAGCTCCCTTGGAAAGAGGTCGCAGGAGGTTACGGGTGAAGGTAGATAACGCCCTCCTGCATAACATCTGGGGGCCACTTACTAGTGGTTTATTCCTCCTTACTATCTTCGGGATACTGCTGTATCTGGGCAATTTGATACAAGGCCTCCTTATGGGTTTGACCGAAAGCCTGCTATCTTCCTTCGGTACTGCTGGATCCTCCATCATTAATATGGTATTAGCTCAGGGATTAACCGGAGTTGCCGCCGGCATTTCTATTGCTCTGCCCTATGTATTCTTGTTCTATGTGCTTCTGGCGTTACTGGAAGACATTGGCCTTCTCTCCCGGTTTATGGTTAATGCAGAAAGAGTTTTGGGGAAGCTTGGTCTTCCTGGTAAAGCGTTCCTTCCCTTAGCCTTAGGCGTGGGCTGTACCGCACCGGCAATCACCGGGACACGGGTTCTATCATCCCAAAAAGAACAATTCCATACTGCCTCACTCCTTAGCTTCGTTCCCTGTTCCTCAAGGATCGCCATCATTATGGGTGTTGTTGGGTATTTCGGCGGAATGAGACTGGCTTTTTCTGTCTTTGCTACCCTGCTTATCGCTGGCTTAATCTGGGCTTTGGTGATAAAGAGGGGCGCCCATATAAAAAGTGAGCCTTTACTTCTGGAATTACCTCCCTATCGTAAGCCCTTAATTAAAAATGTTCTGGCCAAGAGCTGGATTAGAATGAAGGGCTTTGTCTACGTAGTTATCCCTCTCCTGGTAATTGGCGGAATGGCTTACGGTGCTTTAGACGTGTTAGGACTTACCAACACTATAATAGAGCCCCTTTCACCAGTCACCAGTTGGTTGGGATTGCCTGCTGTAACTGTTATCCCATTGATATACGGGTTTTTACAGAAAGATTTAACCGGAGCCATGCTCATATCAGTTCTGGGCGCTGAAATATCTTTAGTCCTAACTCCTCTCCAGCTCTATACATTTGGAGTAGCCGCTACGATTGGGATTCCGTGCATAATCGCCTTAGGGATGCTTGCTAAAGAATTTGGGGTTGGGAAAGCAGTGCTCTTAACAGGGGCCTCAATAACCTATGGCCTTCTATTTGCTGGTTTTCTTTGGAGGGTGGTTTCAATATTTTGAGTTGTTATAACCTCAACTATTGCTGAACAACTCTCGATTCTGTTAACAATAACTCATTTTGTTACCTCGTTCTACTTTGTAGCGGTTTGTTTAATTGACTAACTTCAGAATTTGAACGAAGCGAGAGCAGAATTTTGGGCCATGATTATTTCAGACTATAATACTGATGTAAGTGAGAAATACAGAGGGAACTTAGCTGACCAGAACAAAACTGCGGTCTCTTCCAGAGGATGTGACTAGTTACAGGCGCCATGGGGACT
>JAUXIH010000024.1 GCA_030621105.1 Dehalococcoidia bacterium
ATGGCTACCGCAGGGATGCCCAGTAGCTATAGAAAAAAAGCCGCTCTTAAACTTCCAGTATCTACCATTGGCAAACACACCAAGAACATAAACTTAGAAGAGATATGAGGTGATGGCCACAGCCCCAACTATGATGAGATAAATTCCCACCAGATAATTAAGTATCTTGGGGAAAACCATTACGATAATACCAAATATCAAGCTGATAATCCCTACCAGCAGACCTAAGTTTCCAATACTAATGGGCATAAAATCTCACCTCCTGTGATTTCATCAGTGGCTTGCTGCCACCAATGTCACTATATACATTCCTATAGTTAGTCCCAGATGTCAATACCCTCCCGCATTCTTCCTCATCATGATGCACCCCTTGCCAAGTGTATACACACATATTACAATGCAAATAGTGATCGGCCTGGAAAATCTCAAGAAAATATCTCACGTGTCCTCATCCAGAATAGTGTTTCTGGTAATCGACGGGGTTGGCGGCCTGCCTCACCCCAAAACAGGCATGACCGAGCTGGAGGCAGCCAAAAAACCAAACCTGGACAGGATAGCACAAGAGTCAATCACCGGACTTATCAACCCGGTAAGCATGGGTATCACGCCAGGAAGCCCCGCGGGGCATTTAGGCTTATTCGGATACGACCCGGTTAAATTCAACATGGGGCGAGGCGTCATTGAGGCAGTGGGAATAGGCCTTGAACCAGGCTCCACAGACATTGTCGCCCGTGGCAATTTTTGCACCGTTGACAGCCAGGGTGTCATTACTGATAGGAGAGCAGGTCGTATTTCCACAGAAAAGAATGCCGAGCTATGCCAGATGCTGGACAACATTACCATCTCTGGCATTCAAATCCAGGTAACACCAGTAAGAGAACACAGGTTCGTGCTTACCCTGCGAGGTGATGGTTTGTCCCCAGAGGTTACAGATTCCGATCCCCAGGAGGTTGGGAAGGCTCCTCTCACAGTAAAATGCTGGTCTTCACAGGCGCAGAAAACAGTAGATATTGTCAATAAATTCATTATTCAGGCGGGGAAGCGCTTGCAGCACAAGACTCCCGCCAATATGTTTCTCCTGCGCGGGTTTTCCCGCCTCCCCCATATGCCATCCCTGCATGAAATCTACAAGTTGACGCCGGCAGCTATCGCCGTCTATCCCATGTACCGCGGCCTGGCCCGATTAGCTGGCATGGAGATTCTGCCAGCAGGTAATGATATAAGCAGCGAGATGCAATCACTGGTTCAGCACTATGCCAACTACGATTTCTTCTTCGTGCACTTTAAGACTACTGACTCTCGCGGTGAAGATGGTAACTTCACAGCCAAGGTCCAGGCCATAGAGGAATTAGACAATGCTCTGCCCACACTCCTTAAGCTTGATCCGGAGGTTCTGGTGGTCACCGGAGATCATTCCACCCCTGCTGTGCTGGCAATGCATAGCTGGCATCCCGTGCCTTTCATGCTTCGCTCGAAATGGTGTTTCCCCGACAAGGTAAGTGATTTTTCCGAACGAGCTTGCTTGAGGGGCGGTCTGGGACAATTTCCCGCCGTGGAGATCATGCCTCTGGCTATGGCCAATGCCCAGAAGCTGAATAAGTTTGGTGCTTAGAAAATGCTGATATCAAAAGCTGTCATCGCTGCCGCAGGTATGGGAACAAGGTTTCTCCCCATTACCAGGTCCATCCCCAAGGAGATGTTACCACTGGTAGATAAGCCAGTTATTCAATATGCGGTGGAGGAAGCTGTTGCCTGTGGAATTAATCTCGTGGTCATGATAACAGCACAGGGTAAGGCAGCTCTCGAGGAGTACTTCGACAGAAATACAGAACTGGAACGTTCCCTGCAACAGCGGGGAAAGAAAGACCTGTGGGAGAAAATACACCGCCTGCCCGACATGGCAGACATTTGCTTTATCCACCAGAAGGAGCAACTAGGGCTGGGACACGCCGTGCTCTCTACCAAAAAGGTGATTGGCAAAGAGCCTTTCGTCCTTATCCTGCCCGATGATCTCTTCGAGCAGAAAGAGGTAATACTCCAAAAAATGCTGGGCATATACCAGAAATTTCATGGGAGTGTCATCGCTCTGCGCCAGGTAAGCCACGAGTCAATAGGGAGATATGGTGTGATCCGAGCAAAACACATAGATGGCAATATCTACCAGGTGCTGGATCTCGTTGAGAAACCAAGGCCAGAGGACGCTCCTTCCGACCTTGCCGTAATGGGCAGGTATGTCCTCACTCCCGAAATCTTCCCCGAACTGGAGGCAACCGCTCCCGGCAGTGGAGGGGAAATTCAGTTAACTGATGCCCTCAGGCGCCTATTGGAAAAGCAAGAGATATACGGATATGTGACTGAAGGTGATTACTACGATGCGGGCACAATACCGGGGTGGCTGCACGCTACGATATCCCTGGCACTAAAGCACCCTGAATTCGGCCCGGAATTAAGGAAAAAATTCTTCGCCTCTCCAGAATAAGCCGGATATTAACTCTCCTGCCCGGGGCGACTCGAATCTGTTAGCCCTTCCTGGGTCAAGGTTTCCATCAGGCGAGCGGCCCGTGGATACCCCACGCGAAGACGCCGCTGCAAGAATGAGGACGATATATGTCCATGCTCCCGTGCCAAGCGCCTGGCTTCATCGATAAGGGCATCAGGTGGCGATGATAATTTCTGGATCGCGATTGCCTCATTATCAACCTCATCAAAATCAACAAAGGGGACCTCCGGCCTCATCTGGTTCCCCCAGAAATTCACGAGACGGTCCATCTCCACATCAGAAATAAAGCTTCCCTGGAGACGCTTGGGGCGGCTAGCATCAGTGGGCATATATAGCATATCTCCCTTGCCAAGCAATTTCTCGGCACCAACCATGTCCAGTATGGTCCTGGAGTCCACCTGTGAGGTCACAGCGAAGCTAATGCGCGTGGGGAAGTTGGCTTTAATAAGTCCTGTCACCACATCTACTGAAGGACGCTGTGTGGCAACTATCAGGTGAATGCCGGTAGCGCGAGATAGTTGGGCCAACCGGCAGAGCGTACGTTCCACTTCGTCAAAGGCCAGCATCATTAGATCCGCCAGCTCATCAATGACGAGCACTAAATACGGCAGCTTTTCCTCAGGAGCACACTCTTTGTTATAACCCTCAATATTACGCGTACCCGCCTGAGCAAAGAGGCGATATCGCTTATCCATTTGTCCACTAAGCCATCTCAGCGCCTTTACGGCTTTATTGCTATCTACCACCACCGGAGCAGCCAGATGAGGAATACTATTGAACACCACTAACTCAACCCTCTTGGGGTCAACCATGACAAACTTAACATCATCGGGGCTATTGCTTAACAGCAGGCAACAAATTATGGAATCAAGACAAACAGTTTTACCACTACCAGTAGCTCCAGCAATAAGCAGATGGGGCATTTTGGCTAGATCGGCAGCAATTGCCTCTCCACCAGCACCTTTCCCCAAAGCAATTGCCAGCCTCGACCGGCCCTCAATCTTTTGAAACGCCGGAGTTTCTATGACGCTACGCAGTGCTACCGAGCCAAATACGGAATTAGGAACCTCGATGCCCACCATGGACTTTCCTGGTATAGGAGCTTCAATCCTGATGCTAGGAGCAGCTAAAGCTAAAGATAAATCATTAGCCAGGGAGGTAATGCGGTCTACCCTGATTCTGGTCCGGGATATCTCCTCTACCTTCTCCTGCCCATTCTCCTTGAATTTCTTGTATTTGCGATCCCAACCGGGCTCAAGGCCAAACTGGGTCACCGTAGGGCCCATATTTATTTGTGAAATCTTAGCCTCAACCCCATAGCTATCCAGGGCTTGCTCTATCAACCGGGCTTTTTTATCCACATCCTCCCGGTTTATTTCTATCTCAGCCGGTTTTTCCAGGATATCAATAGGAGGTAACTGCCAGCCACCTGCAGTCACAACCGGCCTGCGTTTCATCATTCCTGCCCCGGTCATAATACTTCTCTCCGCCTGGGAAGCCACAACAGGTTTCCCTTCAGATTTCGCAACTTCAGCCTGAGTGGCATCATGGCTTGTCTCAGAACTTATCGTCTTAGCTGTGCTGAGTCTAGACGAAACTCCCTGGGGAACAGTAACCCGCGGCAAGGGGTGAGGTCTAAGTAATTTCGTAACTCCGTGCCAGGTCCACCGGGGAGCAATCAGAACAATGCCCAGCAAAATCAATCCCGCTATCCGCAAAACTCCGACAACGGCAACGTCTCCTATTATCCCCTGGCCGAATTCACCCCCAAGGGTGGCATGTTGCAAGATTCCAGCATCAGGGTGGAAGAAAGCCAGAACCCCCCACAAGGCCAGAGCAAGAATAGCACCCCCCAGGTATCTATGCCCTCTCCTGATGAAAGTAAAGAAGTCTACCCTCCATACCTGCCACACTAGCAAGCCCAAGGCAGTTACCAGTATGCCCAACCCCACACCAAACATCTCCAGCAAATTGCGCCAAGCCTGGACTCCCAAAGCAGTCAAGGGAGGCATAAAGACATATAGCAACCCCACAACAACAACAATAAGTACTATTCTTCTTAGCAGTGGCGAAGTAATAAATCTGTGGGAGACGCTCTTCCTTCGATTCTTATTCGCCCTGCCCCTCGGGCTTGTCTTGCGCCTCGCTGCCGACATGGGCCTACCCCTCAAACACCACAGGCAGGATAACGGGATGGCGACGAGTTTCATGGTATAAAAAATCTGCCAAGGATTTCTTCATCCTGGCCTCGATACTACTTTTCTTCTGCCAGTATTGACCATCAGAGTCCATGGCAGATATCACTGCCTCACATCCCCGCTTCAATAAAGCTTGTTTTTTAGCCCCATCCCCAATGAAACCCTGCATTATAATTTCAGGCTTTCCTATCAACTTTCGTTCCCTGACATTCACCCTGGCCGCTATGGTCACAGTCCCATCCCACGCCAATAGCTTACGATCATGGAGCACAGCATCATTCAGGTTGCCAGTCAACAAGCCGCTTAAATAAACATTGCCTGACTGAACATGACCGGTAATCTTGCCAGCATCGCGATCCAGTTCAAGAACATCCCCATCCTCCAGCACAAAGAGATTTTCCCTGGGAATACCCATGGTCTCAGCTAATTTAGTATGCAGGCAGAGATGACGGTACTCACCATGAACAGGCACAAAGAACTTCGGCCTGACCAGACTAAGCAACAGCTTTAATTCCTCCTGGCTTGCATGTCCGTGGACATGAACTTGAGTCAATTTATCATACACTACACGCGCGCCCTGACGAAACAGCCTATCTATCGTCTGATTGACCAGCGCTTCATTGCCCGGTATAGGCGTCGCCGATATCACCACCGTATCACCAGGAGTGATATGAATCTGGCGGTGCTCACCATTAGCAATACGCACCAGAGCCGAAGTCGGTTCCCCCTGGCTCCCTGTGGTCAAAAAGACAATCCTGTTATCCGGTAATTTCCTGACATCATCAAAATTGCACAGAATGTCAGGAGGAACCGTAAGGTATCCCGTCTCCATCGCCATCTTCACTATCCCTATCATGCTACGCCCGGTAACAAATACACGACGGTGATGCCTGGCAGCAGCATCAACAACCTGCTGAATGCGTGACACCAAAGAGGCAAATGTAGTTACAATTACTCTTCCTGAAGCCTCTGCCATAATACGGTCCAGAGCATCTCCAACTACCTTCTCAGAAGGAGTATATCCCGGAAGTTCAACATATGTAGAATCGGAGAAAAGTAATAGAACCCCCCGTGCCCCCAATCGGGCCAGCTTGCTCAGATCAGCCGGATCTCCAAGCACCGGGGTAAAGTCCATCTTAAAATCACCACTGTGGACAACAACCCCAACAGGAGTAGTGATAACCAATCCCATAGCATCAGGAATGCTATGACAAACAGGAAAAAACTCTATCTTGAAATGTCCTAAGGTGATCTCACTACCAGCATGGACTACATTTACCCTTGCTGCTTTCTTTAGCCCGCGCTGCTTAAGCTCTACAGAGATCAACCCTTCAGTCAGCTTGGAGGCATACACCGGCAGGTCAAGCCGGGACAAGATATAAGGTAAGGCTCCGATATGATCCTCGTGCCCATGGGTAATAACAATTCCCTTTATCTTATGCTGCCTCTCTTCAAGATAGCTGATATCAGGCACAACCAGCTCCACCCCAAACATTTCCTCGTTAGGAAACATCAGCCCAGCATCAATGATCACTATATCATCGGCATACTCCATGACCATCATGTTTTTGCCGATCTCCCCCAGTCCACCCAGGGGTATCACCTTTAATTTCTGATCAGACATCTCTTAATTAAAATAAGCTAAGTTGCTGGACTTCTATAGAGGGCTCATTGAACTTCTCAGACTGAGCCAGCACCTGGGGAATGCGTCGCATATCAGCTTCTATAACCTGGCGCAACCCCCCCCTGTGCAAGGCTGCTGCAGGATGATACATAGGATAAACAATAAGATTATTTAATCTCCTCTCCTTCCCATGAATCTTACCAATGCTCTCTTGGGGAAAATACCTCGCCAGGGAATAACGCCCCAGGGTAACAATCATCTTTGGTTGGATAATTTCAATCTGGCGATCAAGCCACTTCTGACAGGATTGTATCTCCTGAGGAAGAGGATCACGGTTTCCCGGAGGACGACACTTCAATATATTAGCAATATAAATATCTTCTCGGGAGAAGCCTATGAGAGACAATAAGTGATTTAAGAACTCTCCCGCTGCTCCCACAAAGGGACGCCCTGCTTGGTCCTCATACCATCCTGGAGCTTCTCCAATAAAGAGCAGCTTCGCGTTCTCAGAACCTTCACCAGGAACTACATGGGTGCGATGCTTGGCCAGATCACAATCCTGGCATCTGGCAATTTCATAGTAAAGTTCTGTCAGGGTCGACATCTAAATTCGATAGTAGCATGCCCATAACAGAGGGTCAATTGTCCTCACTATTAATCTCATCGTCACCTCTTTCCCAGATAGGTTCGGTGAACTGGTCAATATACTCTGCCGTAGCTTGTTGGGCCGCCCTTTCCATCCTTTCCTCAGCCTGCTCAGCCAGATCAGCCAGCTCCGTCAAGTCGACATCAATCGCCAGCATCTCGGTCAGAGTCTTTACCACCGCCACGGCTGCCTTGGGATTGGCCATTTGCGTGGCATAAGATGGGACTTCCCCCAACAGGCAAATGCCCTCAATATTGCGCTCCTCCAGCATTCCCAGCACCAGTCCATTCAAACCTGCGATACGAAGCTCTCCCTTGAGCACTACATTATGTTTCTCCAGTTCACTGACCAGGTCATTGCTGGTCGCTGCCCCCCAAACGCTGGACTCCTCACTATAGTGAATCTGAGTGATGGCAGCAGCGCAGCTGTATAATCTCTGCACGTTAAATTTCTGGGCCACGTCCAACACACAGTCAACCAGCTCACGTCCCTTGGTGCTCGGCTGACTTTCACCAATGAACAACAACAATCCTCGTTTGGATTCAGCATCTTCCCAGTAATAAAATTTATTTTTCGGGAAGCGTGGGCTCTCCACAATGTTGTCCTTGACCACGACCCCCGTAGGTTCAAAGAATTGAGTAGAATCAATCTCTCCTATCTCCTCAGCCTCCAGTTTCTGTATCAGGTAGCTTGCCACGATCAAAGATACATTCCCAATACCAGGCCATGAAGCCAGCATGGTACAACTCTCAGGATGTGGCTGCTTATACAATTTTACCGTCTCTTTCATATACACATCAGCTCCCTTTAGCCGATACTGATATTCTGGGGCAATATATCCACGGAGTGCGCAGGCTGCCTCCAACCCAACGCGCTTTGTCCCCAAGCACTATCTCGCGCAGATCCCGGTAAACATTGCCGGCAACCATAGTATCCTTTACCCTGCCAATCATCTCTCCATTCTCCACCTTATACCCCAGTAACACATTGCCTCCAAAATCACCGCTCAACGCATCCCCCTGCCCCCCACCAATAAGATGTTCCACAACCAACCCCTCTTTCATACCAGCTACCATGGATTCCAAGGAAACATCTCCCTCTCCAATAATCAAAGAAGTTGGATCTGGTTTCGGAAAACCACCACCACCCCTTCCCCCATTTCCAGTACTCCTCGTGCCAGCCAGGGCAGCCGTGTGTAAATCATAGAGAAAATGGGATACAACCCCTTTATCAATCAGAGATATACGCTGGCTGGGCACTCCCTCATCATCACAAGGTCGACTGCCGACTCCATATTCAACAGTGGCATCATCCCACAAGCTCAGTTTCCTGTCAAAAACCTGATTTCCTAGCTTGCCCTTCAGCGCCGAAGCTCCTTCATGCACCAGCTTGCCATTAAACGCCGATGATAACGGCACCATGAAGGCACTGGCAATGGCATGAGGAGTAAAGACTACCGGCAGCACTTTGGTAGAAACAGCTGCGCTGCGAGCAGCCAAATCAAGCTGTCTAATCACTCTCTCCACCAGGATATCAACGCCCGCAGATAAACGGCACGAGCTCTCATCCTCACCAACAAAAAGCATATCGGTATCCTTCACCAGCATGCCCTCCACTCCCATAGCAAAAATGCTCTTGTTATAGCTCATACGACAGCCCTGAGAATTAGCTATACCTATCGTGTGCATCGACTTAACTATCTCAGCATCACATAGTAGTCTGGGAGAATGCCCGCTCACCCTGCTCACAAGCTCCCTGCCAAGTTCAATCATGCGCTCCGTGGCAATTTTCTCCACTCGGGAATCGAAAGTATCCACCTCGGGATAGCTCCCCAGGGCAGGAAACTGGAAATCAACAGGTATGCCAAACTGAGAGGTCTCGATGGCCATATCAAGCAAAGCTGCGCTGTCTCCTGTCCCATTCCCTGCAGCAAGACCAATCCTGCCATCCTTCATAATTCGCAACACTTTCATGACACTTTCTTTGGAATGTACTTGCTTTAATTGGTTGGCTTCAAAATGAACTGTTGTTTCCCGGGAGGAAACTGAAAAAACCTCAGCCTGCTGTACCTTCATCTTTGCCCGGGATAAGAGACCTTCCATATTATTTACCTCCTACCAAGCAGTGCTGGATTCTGATGTGAGGGCTGCCGTTGGAAACAGGTAGTGGTGATTGCCCCCCCTTGCCACAACCTCCCCCCTGATTCATCTCAAGATCATCACCTATGGCATCAATATTTGCCAGAGTGGTGAAAACATTGCCGGTCAGCACCAGAGAAGATAATAATTCCTCCACCTTGCCATTTCGAACCATGTAGGCTTCTCCAGAAGAGAAGGTAAACATCTCCAGGCTCGTCATGCCACCGTACCAATCCTTAACATAAACACCTTCCTTGATTTCGCTGAGCATATCGGCAAAGGATGACCCCCCCGGTTCTATAAAGGTATTCGTCATCCGCACTATCGGGGGAAAGAGATAATTAATGGCACGCGCATTACCCGTGGGAGCCTCGCCCATCCTGGATGCTGTCTCCCTAGAATGCAGTCTCCCCACCAAGATCCCCTCATGAATAAGATATGTCTTTGCCCCTGGGGTGCCCTCATCATCATACTTGTAGCTTCCTCTCAATCCAGGAATAGTGGCATCATCGACAATGTTGAGCCCCTTATCTCCAAACCTTCTACCCAAAGTCATAAGCTGGCGCAATTCCTTATTCTGGTAAACGAAATCTGACTCAGATAGATGTCCAAAGGCTTCATGAGTAAAAACGCCAGCCAGAACAGGGTCAAGAACCACGGTATACTCACCCCCTTTTAGCTGAGGAGCATATAATAATGCTTCAGCACGCCGAGCCACGTCTCTCACCTGATCATCCAAGCCCTCTATCTCAGTAAAATCGCCCCTGCTTCCCAAGCTCAAGCCTGCCTGTCGAACCTTGCCCGCGCCGCTGGCTATAGCCGCAATCCGCAAACTGAGGTCTGGCTTCTCCTGCTCTATATAGCTACCATCAGAATTGGCAAATATCGTCGTGCGCTGAACATCACGATAGTTTATGGCTGAGCTCTGGATACCTGGACTGCTCAGAATAATATCATTGTAGTTATCCAGTAATTGTTTCTTGGAGGCTAGCATCACACTGGATGCATATTTGCGCGGGGACCAGCTAACCTTGTCTACCACTGCTCCTGCCGGAGAAAACCAGGCATCCCCTCCACCAGCTAGCCTAGCCTCCATCACAGCCAGTGCTGCTTTTTCCCGAAGTCCATCAAACCCATCGAAACTGGCAAATCCCCAGCTACCCCTGGCCAACGCTCGAACATTGCCTCCTCGTACAGAGGTTCTCCCTATCTCCTCCAGTCTGTTCCCCTGGTAAACCATTCCCGTGGACTGGCTTTGTTCAAAGTGAATTTCAATATAATCAGCTTCATGTCCCTTGAGAGCATCAGCAATTTGCTCACGCATATGTTTCCCTCCCTTTAGAGATTAAGAGGAAATAGACTTTTGCCACCCCCCTATTATATACTCCATCTGCACTATGGGAAAAATAAGCAATCACTTACAAAAGGGGGCAGGCCTATGAAATCCAGCTTCATCGGAAAAGTAGAGAAGGCGAAAAGATATGCCCAAGAACCGCAACGCATCACTTTCTCCGGTTTTGCCGCAGAGTTTTGCGGAGAGAACAGCACTCACCAGGTGAGCTATGCCAACGGAAAATGGCACTGCACCTGCAGGTTTTTTGCTCAATGGGGAACATGTAGCCACATCATGGCGCTCCAGCAAGTCATGGCCAGTATGCTACCCCAAGAAGCCCTCGCATCACCAGAAGAGCTCAAGGGGTAAAAGGGTTAACCCTGCAAACACGGTCTAATGCCTCAGCAACAACAAATAGAGATCCGGTAATACATATCACATCCTCCGGGGATGCTTCATGAGAAACTTGCTCGAGTGCATCACATACCGTGGGAATAATGCGAGTGTCTATTGCGCGGCGCGAAAACTCAGCAGAGAGTACAGATGGAGAAGCAGCCCGGGGGTGGTGGGACTGAGTCACGATAACCCGCGGAGACAGAACAAGTAATTCCTGTACGATCCCAGCAATATC
>JAUXIH010000014.1 GCA_030621105.1 Dehalococcoidia bacterium
GCAAGATTTAAGTAATAGTCTTGCCCTCTTCATATTATTGTAGAGATTGTGAGACAGTAGTTCAGGGCAATCGCAGCTTTCTCTCTATATATCTGCATATTCCATTTCTAAGGCTATGGTAGACATGTATTTTATCCTTAAAACAAAACCACGTTGATTGTATTCCTTGATAGAAATTGAAGATAGAAAGGCCTCATTAAAGAGCAACGAAATGCTGCCGAAAATTTGCAAGTGGTATCCAGTTTGCTCGATGAAAACTTACTATGAACAAGGGAAACTGGATAAAATGTGGGTTGAGCAATATTGTGTGAAGGACTGGAATAGTTGTATCAGGTATCAAATGGAAGAGAGATGCGAGCCACATCCTGATTGCATGCTACCCAATGGGGTTATTGATAGCAGTCTATGAATGTAAAGCCTTGAGGTTCAAGAATCACGTCATCACCAGGGGAAGCATAATCTAATAACGGAGAGAAAAAGTGGAGCCTTCTTATCTTAAGCTGTATCGTTCTGGTGAATTAGAACACAGAGCCAACAGATTAGAGGCTCATTTGAAATCATGTGATATATGCCCCAGAAGATGTTCTGTTAATCGGCTGAAAAATGAGCAAGGATTTTGTCACTCCGGTTACCTGGCCATAGTTGCTACAATATGCGACCACCATGGAGAGGAACCAGTGATTTCAGGTATTAATGGTACAGGGGCTGTTTTCTTTGGTAATTGCAACATGCGCTGTGTGTATTGCCAAAATTATGAAATCAGTCAAGATCCAGAACACCAGAACTTTAAAGAGGTAGACTCTCTTTCACTAGCTCGACGTTTAATATATCTTCAAGATAATCTCGGATGTCACAATATCAGTTTTATTTCACCTTCCCACTTCGTGCCCCAGATGGTTCGAGCTGTTCTAGATGCAGTACCACTGGGACTCAGAATACCAATAATTTACAATACCAATGCCTATGATTCTGTAATGACACTTCAGTCCTTAGAGAATATCGTGGATGTATACTTACCTGATTTGAAATATGCTTCTGATGTTTGGGCATCTCATTTCTCTCATACCAGCGATTATGTGATGCGATCTCATCAGGCTATTCTCGAAATGTATCGCCAGGTTGGGGATGCGCTAATTCTGGATGACTCAGGTTTAGTACAGAGAGGGCTGATTGTACGACACCTTATTCTTCCCAACTCATTGGCGGGTAGCAGAGGATCACTAACTTGGTTAGCCAATGAGGTTTCTCCTAGGATAACTATGAGTATTATGAGCCAATATTACCCCAGTTATCAGGCTTCTGAGATACCACTGCTGCGGCGCAAAATCTCTGAAGAAGAGTACATGAATGTCATTCAAATGCTTGGTGAATTGGGTCTAGAAAATGGCTGGATCCAGAAGCTGGATGCGGCAGATAATTATCTGCCGCACTTTGATGGTAGGGCTCATCCTTTCGTATCAAGCAAGTCTGAATTTATTTAGACTGGGCCTCAGGATATTCGTTTCGGGAATAAGTAATGCCAGCAGTATTTTGATAGCGCTTGATGGAAAGCTGTCAGTGAATGAAACACAAAGGAAATGCTGGTTGGCTCAGAAAATTCTGATAAGTTACAGGTGATAGAGAAAGCGTGAGGTAAAAGTGAAGGAATTCAGGATTGATAACAAACTTCCACAACAAGCAATAGACAGAGAAACATTTAAGAAAAGTTAATAAGAAAAAATATCGATGCAGAAAGAAACTATAGTACGCCTAGAGGGATTCGAACCCTCGACCCCCGGTTCCGAAGACCGGTGCTCTTGTCCGCTGAGCTATAGGCGCAAGGGTGAGTGGAGGGATTTGAACCCTCGATCTCCAGGGCCACAACCTGACGCCTTAAACCACTAGGCTACACTCACCATATTGGGGCTTATTATACTAAGGAATTGTATTTACTGCCAATTTGGCACCATTAGTTAATTGGCACAATTTTTATCTTTCCCCATGCCCCTATTTTCTCCCCTTTGATGATTACCACCCCATCAATCCCATCTATATTTTGGGATTCAGCAATAATGTTGTCTACATTATCTTCGTCAGTGATCATATTTCCGATGGCGGTTGCCATTGCATCAGCCAAGGCTGTAGATGGAGAAACAACAGTGACTGCATCAGCATAACCAAGGCTTAGTGAATGCCCTATGATTGCTGACGAGGTACACACTCCTATAGGGGTGTCATTAGGATTAATCTCCAAGGCAAGCTTCCCTGTGAATGGTGATGGCCCTGCGTATATCCCTACTAATCTGGGCCTCAAAGTTCTTATATATATATCACCCCCATTTTCTACAATCACGTCTGGTGAAAATGATTCCAGATCTTTACCCACAGCTTCTGCCATGGCTCCAGCTACTGCAGCCATAGGGCCCGTGCCAGCTATTTGACCTGCTTTACACATCTCTTTGATAATGGCTGGCGCATTTTCCTCGACTTGATATGGTTTTAGTAGTGTTAGAAATATTGGATGGCGCATGATATATCTCTCCAGAATACCGCGATGCTTCAGCACAGATTTCATGGCTTCATTTTTGAATTGTTTCCTTGTTTGAATATGGAGGTCTGTTTGCTTCACTACGATGTGAAAAGGAACTAAGTCATTACTCCAAACATTCTTGTGATGTTGAAATGAAGATGGTGAATGCATCTAGAAATATAACTTCATGGCTCGGGGAGGACAAGCCTTGATACATAAGCCACAGACAACACATTTATTGTGGTCAAACAGTATCTTTCTTGTTTTGGGCTCCACGGAGAAGGCTTTAGTAGGGCAGATGGTAACACAGGCCCCACAATTGGTACACCTGGATTCATCTCGGACCACGTCTTGTGACAAGGATTGGATGTTCACGCCGGTATCTGTAAGATATTGGATTCCCTTGTCATAATTTCCTTTATTGCCACTTAATTCTATGATGAGTAACCCTTCCTCACCAGGTGATATCGAAGCCTTAATAATGTTAAAACGAAGGTCATAATCTTTAACTAGATGCCAAACTACTGCTTGGCCTGTGATGCGGGGGGGGAAATGAAGCACTATTCTTCTCGATATTTTCATTGCGTCTCCGTGACAGGTCTTTCTTTCAGGGGTTTAAATGTTATTCCTGATTCTGCTCCAGGCAAAGGGGCCACTGCTTCAGTAAGCGTAAAGTTTCCTTTCTCTATCCAGCTTTTCAATATATCGGCAATCTCCACTGCCTTAGGATAGCTGGATAGAGAGCTTGTGGGTATATTCTTTCCTTGAAGAATAATGTTACCACTCCTGAGCTCGGCATAAGTAACTTCTCCTAGAATATTAGGCTGTAACTGGGGATAATCTTTAGAGAATTCTATGATTGGGGCAGATATTTCTGCATCAGTGATCAATGTATGTTCCAAAATCTCTTCAGATAATATGGGTATAGGTATGCCTACCCCCACAGTTAATGTTGTGCCATATCCTAATATGCTTGTTCCCAACAGCCATGATGGTTTCATCTGTTTCAGGTCTCCGATAAGTGATAGGTTCCCCGCGGACTCTAGGGGGACTCTTTTAGAGGTTCGAGGCACATTGGGATTATGCTGTGTCCCATGCCAAGCAACATAGCCTATACCTCCACCTAGAAAGACCTTTGTTCCTATTCCTATAGTTTTGTAATCAGGATCGTTGAGTAGAGGAGAGAGTTGCCCAGAGGTGCAGTAATTGGCGTTCCCAAAGTTTGGCTTTAACACCCCCATATAGGTGTAAATTATTTTATTTGAAGAGTTTACAGCAACTTCGTAATTCTGTGATGCGTTACGTATATTAAATAAGATAGCATTATTAATATCGCTGATGTTTATCCAGGTTTCTAGTTTCTTTCTGGGATAACAATCGGTGCCATAAGCATTTACAACCAAAGCTATATCTTTCCCTGCTACCAGATCTTCAATAACATGTCCGCCACCATAGTTAAACTCCCCTGGATAAAACCTGTTTTTGGGATCATCATCAGGCAAAGCAGTAGCCCCAAGCAAAACATCTACTGCAGCCAGTCCGGTATAGACAGGGACATCATTAAGGTAGGCTTTGCCACCCCCAATTTTTATCCGTGGCTTAGTATGTCCTATGTTGAGAAAAACTCCGGACGAGCACATGGGACCAAAAGTCCCAGTGGTAATGACATCAACCTCCTTAGCTGTTCTGCTTATACCTTTTGCTTTGGCAATAGTAATTATTTCATCAGCAGTGGCTACTATGGCCTTGCCTTTACTGATCTTCTCATTGATCTCTGCAATTGTCTTTGCCATATGATTAACCTTGACTGAGCATGGCTTCGGCTAGTTTAGCTGCCTTTTTACCTGATAGAAGCATACCGCCGAATATTGGCCCCATTCTTGGTGAACCAAAGGTTGCGGTAGCAGCCATACCTGCAACGATTAGACCTGGGTACACCTCCTTGGTATTATCAGGGACTTCTCTTTCAGCTACTTCCACCCACATAGATTTTTCGCCCACTATGTTGCCAGTTGGGGTATTTAATTTCCCCCCTACTTTCCTTACAACCATCTTACAAATTTCACTATCATGGCCTGTGGAATCTATTACTAATTTTGTTCTTATAGCTAAGGGATCGATGGGTAATTTGGCTATAGGAACAGAGCTCCAATTTAGCACCAGTCCACTAACTCTATCATTTTCTCTGATTACCACATCCTCTGCCATGATGAGATTAAAAATCTTAGCTCCAGCCTTTATACTAAGCAAGCCAAGAGATGAAGCCAGTTCTACAGCATCAACAATGTAGCAATCATCCTGATATTTGGTGCTTGCGATCCCAAATTCATCTAATATTTCCTTTCCCTCTGTTTGAACAACAACTTTGTTGAACATCATCCCACCTCCCCATATTCCACCACCAATACTTAACCTTTTTTCAAATATAGCGGTTTTAAACCCAGCCTGCGCCAAGTAATAGGCCGCAGTCATTCCTGAAGGACCTGCACCTACAATGGCTACATCGAGGTCCATTGCACCAAGGAGATCTTTCATGTAGCTCTGGATTATCGCCCGCGAAATGGTAACTTCATTCATGATAATCTCTTCAATTTCATCATTCTACCAATCCCTAAATATAAACTCTGAGAATAAAGATGCACATAAATTTCATCACACAAACAACACATTATCGTGGTATTATACAGGAACTAGGAATATAATACATAACACTTGCATTTTGTTATGCAGCTTTGACATGCGGGCTGTTCAGTGATACTATCACCAGGTGGGAGCCGATTTGGCTAACGTAATATTGGTTTTCTGTGCACAGTTTTAAGGGGGTGGTGAGGGGTGGATAGCTCCACTGCCGGACTCTTGGTAGCTCTCTTCATATGTTTGCTTCTCTCTGCTTTTTTTTCCAGTGCTGAATCATCTTTTGTTGCTTTGCCGAAACTCCGTTTGAGGTATATGAAGGAGAGTGGAGTTCGGGGAGCGAACCAACTAGCCAAGCTGGCTGAAAGGCCAGGGCGATACCTGTCTACAGTATTATTAGGGAATAACATTGTAAATGTAGCTGCTGCTACTCTTGGGACCATAGTAGCAGTAACTATTCTTGGTCCACTGTGGGGGCCTATTAGTGCTACTGTTGGAGTGACAGCGTTGCTTCTAATCTTTGGTGAAGTAATTCCCAAAACTTTTGCCATTCACCACGCTCAGAGATTAGCTCTGCTTTACACAACACCAATAAGGGCAACTCAATTTCTCTTTTATCCCGTTGTGATGGCGTTGGAACACATTGGATGGGGAATTACCCAGATGGCAGCTGGGGCTGAGAGAGACACGCTGGTTAGTGAAGGGGAAATAAGATCTGTTATCGATGTGGGTGAAAGTGAGGGTGTTGTGGAGCGAGGTGAGGCAAAAATGTTGCATAAGATTTTCGAGTTTACTGATCGTCCAGTAAGTAAAATCATGATTTCTAGAACAGAAATCAGATGGCTGGAGCAAGGCACTACTCTAAACGATTTCCTGCATATCTATGCGAATATGCCATATAGCAGGTTCCCTGTATACGCAGATAATACTGATAATGTTACTGGCATTCTATTCGCCAAAGATGTGCTTAGGAAGATGAGCGCTAATCCTATTCGCGAAGAAAACACAATTGATGATTTGGTTAGGCCTGCTCATTTTATTCCTGAGTCGAAGCACTTAGGAGAGCTTCTCAAGGAAATGCGCAAAGATGTTTACCATATAGCAATTGTCGTCGATGAATTTGGGGGAATATCCGGAATGATTACCCTAGGGCAACTAACTGAAGAAATAGTAGGGGATATACGCGATGAGATGGTTGAAGAGGATGAAGATTTTGTAGTAACCGGAGATAATACCTTTCAGCTAGATGGAGGTTTTCGCGTTGAGGATGCCAATACGGAATTATCACTGAATCTGCCCTCAGGTGATTATGAGACCGTGGCTGGTTTTATACTCAGTCGTCTAGGTCGGGTTCCAAAACAGGGAGAGCAATTAAAATATCGCAATCTTAAGTTCGTGGTCACCGAGATGCAGAGAATGAAGATAGAGAAAGTTATGGTAACTAAAGAAAAAGATGGAAAGGCTGCGTCTTAGATTTGGCCGAGGAGAACCAGCTAGGTTCATATCTCATCTTGATATAATCCGCTTCTGGGATAGAACATTCAGGCGCGCTCAGATACCACTAGTCTATTCGCATGGTTTTACCCCACACCCGCGAATTGCAGTGGCTTCTCCACTGATTGTTGGTGTCACCAGTGAAGCTGAACTCATGGATATATGGTTAAATAAACGAATATTTCCACAAACACTACTTCTGAAGGTAAGGATGGAATTACCTGTTGGGTTCATGTTATTTGATGCTTGGGGAATAGATTTAGATGCCCCTTCAATTCAATCAGCACTTGCCTTCGCAGAATACCGCGTTGAAGTACATAGCGACATGATGGAACAACAAGCAACTGTTCAGATACAACAGTTGCTACAAGCTAAGACATTGCCATGGCACCATCTTAAAAAAGATCAGATGAAATCGTACGACTTGCGGGCACTTATAAACGATATCTGGGTTGTTGACTGCCATCATTTAACATGTACGCTGGGGATGAGATTAAGGTGTGATGCTAGTAGCAGTGGTAGGCCAGAACAGGTGGTATCCGCTCTGGGTTTTATTTCAAGCCCTTCTTCTATTCATCGCACCAAGCTGATATTACAAGGGGACTTGGATTATCCAGATACTTTACTCTCGTTACAGCATTCCATACCCCAACAGGCCAACTGAGATCGAAGAAATATCGTAAGTAGTGCTGGCATTCCTCGTTCTGTGGTGATTTCAACTGAAACTTATTGCCATTATTTCGAACTGACTTGCTCTTTTCCTAGCTTCGACACTTCACAAGCACCAGAGATTGAACTTAACCTGAGTAGATTTAAAGTAAGACGTTGTAGTGTGCTACGATGGATAGCGCTGTATTCGGGTACATATGGCTTTGGGAGACAGGAGGTGAACTGTGAAGCTTGTTCTAGTTAGGCATGGTGAGACTTTTTGGAATGAGAAACAGAGGGTACAGGGTTGTGATAGCGATATTGGGTTAAACAATCTTGGAATAAAACAGGCTAAAAGCATAGCATTATACTTGAGGGATACAGATATTGTCGCCATAACATCTAGCCCGTTGAAACGAGCACTGGATACAGCACAGATGATAGCCCAACATCATAATTTGTCTGTCAATATAGATAATAGGCTTAAGGAAATTGCTTTTGGAGAGCTAGAAGGTTTATTTCTTCCTAACTTACATACAACGTTCAGTAAATTTCTAATGAGCTGGTGGCAGCATGGGGACATGGAGCCACTGCCTGGAGGTGAAAGCTTTAGTGGATTGCAGACAAGGGCATGGAAAGCTGTAGAGACCCAAATAAGCAAGAATGTCAATGGGATTACAGTGATTGTCAGTCATTACTTTGTAATCATGGCCATCATCTTGAAATTCTTAGGTTTATCTGTGGAACATCTTATGAAATTCAAGCTTGATCTTGGGAGTATAAGCATTATTGAAGTAGCAAGCCAGGGAAACAGGCTAGTAACTTTTAATAGTGTGTTTACATTTCCTCACACCACAACATGAAGTGAATTCAATGAATAATACACAATCTGAAGTAATAAAGTTTATTCACCAACATAAATTAATTTTACCGGGCGAGACAGTAGTTGTCGGGGTGTCAGGCGGAGCCGACTCTATATGTTTGCTTCACATCCTAGCCAAATTTCGACAGGAACTTGACATAAAACTTCACATAGCCCACCTGAATCACTTACTGCGAGGCGAAGAATCTCGGGATGATGCTCTATATGTCACAAGTCTGGCTAACCAACTCGGCATTCCCATCACTACGGAGGAAGCAAATGTCAGTGCTTATAGGAAGGCAAGAGGTTGCTCCATTGAGGAAGCATCACGAGAACTGAGATATAACTTTCTTGCCAAGGTATCCGATGAGGTGGGAGCCAACAAGGTGGCCATCGGGCATACTAAGAATGATCAGGTAGAGACTATTTTGATGCATATATTGAGAGGTTCAGGTGTTTCTGGTTTGGTTGGGATCAAGCCTTCTGCGCCAATGGTATACCAAGAAAGGATAACATTACCCAAAATAAGAAAGAACCATTTATTGGTAGTAAGGCCGCTCCTTAATGTGACAAGAGAACAAACCTTGGCATATTGTCATGAGCAGCAACTGAAACTCCGAATTGATTCCTCTAATCTCTCCATGTCCTTCTTGCGCAATCGCTGTCGTCTTGAACTTCTACCTTTGCTCAGGGAATATAACCCCAGAATAGACCAATCATTGATCCGTCTTTCTAAAATTGCCGAAGAGGAAACCTTATTTTTGGAACATCAAGCATGTATATTGTGGAGCAAGGTAGGGAGGCGAGATGACGATGCCATTTATCTAAACAAGGAAAGGTTTCATATATTACCTTTAGCTTTACAAAAACAACTGCTCAGGTTAGCAATAGGTAAGGTTTTAGATTGTGTAAAGGATATTGAGGCAATTCACATCAGGGAAGTAATCAATTTGCAAACCAAACCAGTAAACAAAGTAGTTTTCTTGCCTCACAATGTTGTTTGTTGGAACGGGTATACTGAGCTCGCTATAGCTGTTGTAGCAAAGAAGTCTCCACTCTCATTTCCCGCATATACTTTCCCCCCGTGGAGTGGCACAATTTCTCTTCGGGTCCCCGGGGAAACTTCATTCTCAGGGTGGAAAATAGGGGCAAAATTATTACCACGGCAGGATGTTTCCCATAGGAGTGACAATGCTTATATGGCCAATCTTGATTTGGATCGGACAGGAATAAAGTTACTTGTCCGCCAACGCCGCCGAGGCGACAGATTTCACCCATTAGGGATGAGTACATCCAAGAAGCTACAAGATTTTATGGTTGATGCTAAAATTCCCTCCCACTGGAGAAAGCATATCCCTATAGTTTGTTCTCCTCAACAAATTGTTTGGGTAGCAGGATGGAGAATCGACGATAGAATGAAAATTACTGAGAATACGAAACAAGTTTTGCAATTGGAGTTTGTTAAAATTCCATGAAAACAGTAGATACGGAATTAATGATCCGACACCTCACGGTGGAGGATGCTTTATATAAGCTTGATAAATATATTAATGATGCCTTTATGGCACATCTGCCTATGGTACGTATCATCCATGGCAAGGGGGAGGGGAAATTACGTCGAGCAGTACATGAGGTGTTGTCCAAACATTCTTTGGTAAAATCCTTTCACCTTGCTGATTACGGTGACGGTGATTATGGCGTTACCATTGTCGAATTATATAGCTACTAATCCCCTCTCTCCAGGGAAAATAGTCGATATTGTAAAATCCCCGTGGGCTAGATTTAATTTAATAGTGATTAGCAAAGAGGATACTTCTCAAGAATATCTCTTTTGCTCATTCCCGCTTTATTAGTTTCACCTTAGCATCCTGTTTTCGCTATACTAATCAGCGTGAATACTATTATATATGTAGACAAACCGAGAGGAATTACTTCCTTCCAGGCAGTGAAAAAAATCAGCAGGCAATTTCAGGTGAAGGCGGGCCATACAGGTACACTGGATCCGCTTGCTACGGGACTGCTCATTATACTTACCGGTAAGCGCACGAAAGAGGTCTCATCATTTGTCAAATTGGATAAAACCTATGAAGTCAGGGGTATTTTAGGGATAGAGACCAATACCTTTGATTCCGAGGGGACAATTTTAAGCCGAAACGACAAAATCATCAGCCGCGACTCAATGGAACACGTGTTGGTAGGATTCCACGGTGACATTTGGCAAACTCCTCCTTCTTTTTCAAGCAAGAAGATAAAGGGACAGAGAGCTTATCAATTAGCCAGACAGGGAGTACACATAGATCTTCCTCCCCATAGAGTGAGTATTTACTCGTTAACATTGGATGAGTTCCAATTTCCCTATTTTACCCTAACCTGTGACGTATCCTCAGGGTTTTATGTTAGAAGCCTTGTTCATGACATTGGTCAAAGTCTGGGGGTTGGAAGCACAGTTCTAGAAGTGCGCCGCTTAAGAATTGGGCCGTATACTGTGAAGCAAGCTAGATCGCTAACTGAGATTCTAGCTCTCCCCAAAAGGGAATTACATCATGATGTCTAGGGCTACATAGCCCTATCCTGTTTAGGTACAAATTTGAAAAGGACAATAAACCAATGGAAGAAATCGGGCTGATACTCAGTCTAGCTATAGCCTTCGGAGCTGCACTTATAGGAGGTGTAGTCGCTAGGCTGTTAAAGCAACCCCCTATCCTGGGTTATCTTATTGCAGGAATTGCTATTGGACCATATCTTCTAGGGTTGATTCAAGATACTGGCAGTATTCAAATTCTGGCTACCATTGGAGTAGTTTTGCTCCTTTTCACACTGGGAATTGAGTTTTCCTTTAAGGAATTGAAAAGAGTCCGAGGAGTTGCTATTTTTGGTGGCCTCGCTCAGGTAACAGTCACTGCCATTGTGGGAACATTTATTGGCATATTATTGCTGAAGCAAACGATTAATCAAGCTATTGTTTTTGGTAGTCTTCTTGCCTTTAGTAGCACTATGGTAGTTATTGGAATGTTGATCGACAAGGGTGAAGCCAACTCAGTGCATGGGAAGGTGATGATAGGTATCTTGTTGTTACAGGATATTGTTGCTGCTTTTGCCATGTTTATATTACCGACTCTGGGAGTCGAGGAAGGAGGACTATCACCCATTATAGGCATAGCATTTCTTAAAGCAGGAATATTCATTGCCATAGTTATCATTGCTGGCATTTGGCTTATTCCTCGTTTGCTCAGGAGGGTAGCACTACACCAATCTCGGGAGTTATTTATCCTCTCCATCTCAGCCTTATGTTTAGGAGGAGCCTTTGGCGCATATTATTTTGGTTTATCTGCTGCATTAGGTGCTTTTGTGATCGGTTTGATGGTTAGCGAATCAGATTTTGCACATCAGGCACTGGGAGATATGGTTCCCCTGCGCGACTTATTTGCAGCACTCTTCTTTGTCTCAGTGGGAATGCTAATAGATCTACATTTTTTAGCAAGTCACATTGTAACATTGTTGATCTTGAGTGGAGCAATTATTGTAGTTAAATTCACTATTTCTGCAGGACTGACTAGAGCTTTCGGGTATAGGGGAAAGACACCATTCCTTGTTGGGATCGGGTTGGTGCAGATTGGTGAGTTCAGCTTCGTATTGGCCCAACTGTGCCTGGATGCTGGAGTAATAACAGGAGACATATACTCAACGATACTGGGCAGTGCTGTCATAACTATAGTGTTTACACCTCTGCTATTTACTTTGCTATCCAGGATATGTACTAAGAGGAGAGAGCAAATACAAATCACTGGTCAATTTCAAGAACAGGTTAAGGAGAAAGGCCTGAAGTTTACCAAACATGTGATTGTCTGCGGACATGGTCGTGTAGGCCACAATGTAGCTCACATATTAGGAGAGTTAAATATTTTGTATGTGGTTGTTGAGCTTGATCCCAAGACTATCTCTGACCTCAGGGCGCAAGGCATCCCCTGTGTTTACGGGGACGCTGGCAATATTATGGTGTTAACTGAGGCTGGAATACATAACGCGGATGTATTGGTACTTGCTATTCATGATCCTATCGCGATAAGACTCGCACTCGACCATGCACGGAGGATAAATCCCGGTCTCGATATAATTGCTCGAGCTCACAGTACCTCCGAGCTTGAGTTTTTACAAAGAAAGAATGTTTCTGAAGTGGTTTGGCCTGAAACAGAGGCTAGCATTGAAATTGCCCGCCATGTCTTATGTTTCTTAAATATACCTATGGCCACAATAGAAAACATTGTTGCTCAACAAAGAAACATCTGTGTTAGAAACAAGCCATAGAACTAACCATGCTATGATATTCTCAGAATTAGTCAGGACAACAGATAGTGGAAATTATACCAGCTATTGATATTAAAGACGGGAAGTGTGTCAGGTTATACCAGGGAGATTATAGCCAACAAACTATTTTTGATACAGATCCAGTGGCGGTAGCACTAAAATGGCGCTCAGCCGGAGCAAGATGGCTTCATATAATTGATCTGGATGGAGCAGCTACGGGGAAACCAAAAAATATCAGTGTCATTAAACATATTATAGAAACAAGCGGACTGCTAGTTGAAGTGGGTGGTGGCATCAGGAAGCAAAGTGTTGTGGAGCAATTACTGCATGCAGGCATAAATCGGGTGATTCTCGGCACGATTGCCGTAGAGAAACCGAACTTAGTGCAAAGCTTGTGCCACCAGTTTGGTGAATCCATAGTAGTTGGACTGGATACAAGACATGGTAAAATTGCTATCCACGGGTGGCGAGTTGATACAGACATTGGCATCATGAGAGAGGCTCAGAGAATGCTAGGCCTGGGAGTTAAACGCTTCATCTATACCGATATCCAAAAAGATGGGACATTAACTGAACCAAATTTCGATGCAGTGCAAATGCTTGTTTCGCACCTCGGCGTTGCTATTATCGCCGCGGGAGGCATTTCGACAATAGAACATCTAAATAAGCTTAAGAGGCTGGGAGTAGACGGGGCAATTATCGGCAGAGCTCTTTACACTGGTGATATCAATCTCAGTCAAGCTATCGCTAATAATGGAGGTTAATGAAAGTGCTACAGTTTGATGACAGGGGCTTAATTCCTGCAGTTATCCAAGATGCCAGGAATGGCGAAATGCTTATGTTGGGCTATATGAATCAAGAGGCTCTCAATCTAACGATCAGCAGTGGGGATGTCTGGTTCTATAGTCGCAGTAGACAAGTGCTCTGGCATAAAGGAGAAACTTCAGGGAATTTCCTCAGGTTGAGGTCCATCATTAAGGATTGTGATAGTGATACATTACTAGTTCAAGCTGAACCTACAGGTCCAGTATGCCATACAGGTCACAGAACTTGCTTCTTCCAACAGCTAACTAAGGAAGATTACACTTAAATTAAAAGTGAACCTGACTCAAGTTATACAAACTGAAATTATCTGGAAATAGTAAGAATGTATCAGGTTTAGCCATTAGGGCTAAAGATGCTAGCTCTTCATCCGGTAACGCTTCTTAAAGCGCTCAACCCGGCCCAGGGTGTCCACTATCCTATGCTCTCCAGTATAGAAAGGATGACACTTGCTACAAACCTCCACCCTAATTTCGGGCTTAGTTGAGCCAGTAACAAAGGTATTACCACATAAGCAGGTTACCTGAGCATTATTATAGTATTTAGGGTGAATCTTTGGCTTCATTAAATTACACTAACCTTCTTCTTATGCTGAGTAGCAGGTTCATACTTGACCTCACCATCTACCAAGGAATAGATAGTATAGTCTCTGCCTAGCCCTACGTTATTTCCAGGCATAATACGTGTACCACGCTGTCTAACTAGAATATTCCCGGCACGAACTTTTTCCCCACCATACTTCTTAACA
>JAUXIH010000148.1 GCA_030621105.1 Dehalococcoidia bacterium
CCATGTCCTCAGGGTGAAACCTTTGGCAATACTCTACAGCCTTGGCCATACCAGGAACGTCGGCTCCCCAAGAGACCATCGCCTGCATGCCGTAAACACCCTCGGCAGCTTCGCCAGCAAGGTCAATGAAACTTGGCATGGCACCAGCGTGACCCAGGCCAATACCCGTTGTCATGCCCAGGTCATGAGCTGCCTTAGCAATTGCCGCTGAGGGAGCCGGGGTACTGGATACATACAGCCAGTCTGGGTTCAGTGCGTTAATTTCCACGAGAGTAGCCTTGACCTGGTCATAACCAATCGTCGCATAGTGCTCCCAATAACCGACAACAGTGATACCCAGACTTTCAGCCAGTGCCATAGCAGCATCACGTGCACCCCAGCCAGTCGGGTTATTTAGCCCGTACAGAGCCAAGTTGCATGGCGTCTTTCCGGTATCATGTAGCCAGTTCATAAAAACAGCACAGTCATCGTCATAGGTAGTTTGGACAGCATAGCCATGTCCCGGTGGGTGCAGACACTGGGGTGAGCTAAAATCATGAATGAACGGCATCCCATCGGCGTCAAACAGGCAGCGGCAAGCCGTGGTCATCTTGGAAGACATCGCCGTAATCAGCAGGGCACCATCATTTACCGCTTCTTGATAGCATTGTTCTGCCAATTCGGGACTATATCCATTGTCGTAGAAGGTGGCATCAACAAGGTAGCCGCCGATGCCGCCCATCTCATCGTTAATGTACCTGAAGTAGTCCTGCTCCCCATGGTACATGGGTGTGCCTTTGGCGGCTGCGACACCAGTTATCGGCGCCAGGCAGCCTATCTTTAGTGTGGTCACCTTTTCCACTTTGGCGTGGATGACGATGCTGCCTCCCCCTAGGTCTCCTGAAGCCTTGTATATGGGGTCAGTCTGTTCAGGGTCGCTTTCAGGGGCATATATCTTGATGATGAAGCGGTCAGGCTGAGTGCCTCCGCCAAAGTCACCATCCCTGGCATCCACCCGGAAGGGATAGACACCCTCAAAGCCCTTGATAGTAGCCGTCCCCTGGAACTTAGCCCAGTTGTTGTTCACGATGACCAGCCACTCCATGCCTTTCGAGTGGAGGTTAAAGTTACCCTGGCGGTACTGGAATTCCAGTTGACCTCCTAGTTCTGTTGCTCCCGGCTTATATTTGACCACGAATCCGAACTCAGCCGGGCTAGTCTTGTCCAGGTCAGGAAGCCAATCGCCTTCGTCACTGGTCTTACCTCCAGGTATAAACCACCCACCTCCAGTGGCAAAGCCAGCATCAGGGTCGTAAACAACAACCATGGCAGAGTCAGTGTCGATGCCACCCACGTTATCAGTTACCGTCAATTCAGCCGTATATAACCCGACAGTATTATAGATATTGGTTGCTGTGACACCGCTTCCGGTGTTGCCATCACCAAATGTCCAGCAATAGTCCACTATAGGCCGACCCTCCGGGTGATACGAACCGCTCCCGTCCAATGTGACAGGTAAGCCTACCGCTGTCAGATAAGGTTCACCGGCATCAGCTACTGGCGGAGGGGGTGGTGGTGACGGCGGAGCCACCTTTTGCAGGGTAAGCATAGCCCATGCCGTAGATAGGATTCGGTCCCCACCATCCCAGCGGCTACTTAGCCACCAGCCATCACCAGCCTGCTCACCAAGAAGGGCATCAGTGAAATCCTGGAACCAATTAATGGAGTCAATGGTCTCTATGTTAAGTGCCTCTAACCCCTTCATGGCGGTATAGGTGGTATGGTAACAACTGGGGTATCCTCTCCACCCCGGGTCATAATTCTCACCCCAATGCCTTACCAAATAGTCAATGGCATCCCCTACCCTTGGTGTATCTTGAGTATCACCAACGAATGCCATCTGCAGCAGCAGATTGCCAGTTTTGAGCATGTTGACCCAGAGCTCATGCACGCCATCCGGACCCGTATAATCTGCTCCGCCATCCTCAGGGTCTCCGTCAACGTCGTTTTGAATGTAATCTATCCAGACATCAAGCTCCATCTTGACAAAACCAGGGACAGGTAAGCTAAAGCCGATGGGCGGTGGTGTTTGGGCGTGGGCCAGCGCCAGTGTAGCCCATCCTGAGTTGGATTGGTCGCTTCTACTGCCGGCATTATTCATCGGTGTATAGGTCCAGCCGCCCCTGCCGAAACCGGAGTCGGTCTGTGCCCAGGCGAGATAATCCACGACATCCCGTAACACCTGCTGATAGGTCCAGCCGTCCACCGGGCTACCGTCGACAGACACGACCCTGTCGGGGGTGGTGCTGGCAGCAATCGATATCATAGCCAGGCTTGTGTTGTATACCGGGAAGCCCAGTACTGGATCGTGACCTTCTCCAGGAATGTAGAAGTAAACGCCAATCCCATCACCATCCTTATCTGGGTCACCAGCAAGCTGCTTAGTGATGTTGGTAATGTACGCGTTGGCGAAGATGTAATTAAGCCCTTTCTCGACCTGGGCATTATATGGATATGCGTTGTCAAATGGCGAGAGCCCCAGGTCTGTGGCATGTGATTCAAGCTTCAGAACGGCCAGAGAAGTCTTAGCCAGCGGGTACTGCGCTCCCCAGGAACCATCAGGGTTTTGCTGTCCTGCCAACCAAGCAGTACCGTCGGCAATGGCCTCTTCAATTGTCGGCCGCGGCACTATGACATCAAGAGTGAAGTTAATGCCTGAAGTGTCATGAGGGGCGGTAACTTCGACAGGCGTTGCCTTATCCTTACAGTATGTGTCGTCATACAACTTAGTGGCGTAGCCCTCAGCTACTGCCCGAACTGCATATACGCCAGTGGGGAGACCATCAGTTTTGTAACTGCCA
>JAUXIH010000009.1 GCA_030621105.1 Dehalococcoidia bacterium
AAGGGATAAAGAAAGGATAGCTCTGTCGCTGGATGTAGGGGGGACGAAGATTTTGGCTGCCCTTGTTTCTCATCCAGGTCATGTTTTGTGTGAGAAGCTCTCCCCGACAATGGCAGATGGGGGAGTTGAGGCAGTAGTTGATAGGATGATAACCCTTGTTAATGATACCCTTGATGAGGGTGGCATTGACATATCTCATGTGGAAGGCCTGGGGGTCGCCGTGGCAGGGGTCATAGATACCAACGCAGGAATAGTTACTGCTTCTCCTAATCTTCCTAACTGGCGTGATGTTCCTCTTGTGAATATCCTTGCGGATAGATTCAAGACTGCTGTTTATGTGGTAAATGATGCCAGCGCGGCAGCACTGGCAGAGCATCACAGGGGGGCAGGAAGGGGGACAAATAATATGGTGTATCTTACTGTGAGCACTGGCATTGGGGGAGGAATTATTATTGATGGGGAACTTTATATTGGTACTGATGGTTGTGCGGGTGAAATGGGACACATGGTGATAAATTCTCATGGGCCCAGGTGTAATTGTGGTAATAACGGTTGCCTGGAAGCGCTGGCATCTGGGACCGCGGTAGCTCGCGAGGCAGTAAGACGCCTCAAACAGGGTGAGCAAAGCCAGCTTCTTGAGCTTGTAGAAGGCAAGCTTGAGGATATCGATGCTCGCGTTGTGGGCATCGCCGCCAGCGCGGGTGATTCTCTGGCGCTAGATATTATCACTCGTGGATCTCACTATCTGGGTTTGGGTATGGTAAATCTGGTTAATATATTTAATCCCGAGCGGATTGTCGTTGGTGGTGGACTTTCTCACATGGGGGAGATGTTGCTGGGTCCAGCCCGGCAGGTGGTAAAGGAGAAGGCTTTTAAGTTACCTGCTCAATCGGTAAGCATCGTTACCAGCGAGCTGGGTGATGAGGCTGGTGTAATTGGGGCTGCCATGTTTGTTTTTCAGGCCTGTGATAAGGGCTTCCCCTGTAGCTGATAGTTTATGCTATTATACTTGGCATTTATCCTGATGTTTCAGCATACGATTATATTTTGGGAACGCATATACTTTGATGAATAGTGACGATCTCAGGAGGGTTTTCCTGCAGTTCTTTGCAGACAAGGGGCATAAAGTTATCCCTAGTTCATCTTTGGTCCCCTATGGTGATCACACTTTATTGCTTACCACTGCTGGCATGGTCCAAATCAAGCCCTACTTTTTGGGTGTAGAAGTGCCACCCAGCCCCGGGTTGACTTCCTGCCAGAAGTGCTTCCGCACGACCGACATAGATGTAGTGGGAGATGATAAGCATCTCACTTTCTTTGAGATGTTGGGCAATTTCAGTGTCGGCGACTATTTCAAGAAGGAAGCTATTTCCTGGTCATGGGAGTTTGTTACTCAATATTTGAAGCTGCCGCAGGAGCGTCTATGGGTCACAATTTATCTGGATGATGACGAGGCTTTTGATTACTGGCGGCAGGTGGGGGTGCCAGCTGAGAGGATACTGCGATTTGGGGATGAGGATAATTTCTGGGGTCCGGCAGGTGATTCTGGTCCTTGTGGGCCCTGCAGCGAAATTCATTACGATTCTGGAGAGGAGTTTGGCTGCGGCCGTCCTGACTGTCGGCCAAATTGTGAATGTGGGAGATTCTCTGAAATCTGGAACCTCGTGTTCAGCCAGTATAACCAACATCCTGATGGGCATCGCACCTTGCTACCCAAGCCTAACATTGACACCGGTATGGGGCTGGAGAGGACACTGGCTGCTATTCAGGGTGAACATTCGTTTTATGATACCGACATTTTTATACCCCTGATACAGCGAGTATGCAGGTTATCACACAAGAGTTATGGAGAGGAAAAGAATGTTGACCGGGCGATTCGTGTTGTTGCTGAGCATGGTCGTGCTGTTACCTTTCTTATTGCTGATGGTGTCATGCCATCAAATGAAGGCCGAGGCTATGTATTACGGAGAATATTGCGGCGTGCTTCTTTCTTTGGCCGGCAATTGGAATTGTATAAACCTTTCCTCACGGAGATAGCCGAAGTGACTATCGAACATATGGGTCACGTATATCCTGAGCTTGTTGCTGCGCGAGGCCAGGTCATTGATGTAATCCGGGCAGAGGAACAGAAATTTGGAGTTACTTTAGAAGCAGGTCTTGATGTGTTGATGAAGTTGGTCGCTGATGCTTCGAATCAAGGAAAGAAGCAGTTGCCGGGGGAAGATGTGTTCTATCTTCACGATACCCATGGTTTTCCTCCCGAGCTAACCCAGGAGATAGCCAGTGAGCATGGTTTATTGATAGATTGGACAGAATATCAGGCAGAGATGGAAAAACAAAGGGAGAGGGCCAGGGCATCTCAAGCCACATCAGCCAGTTCTATATCGGAATTGGGGCAGCCTGTTAGCTCTGGTTTGAAGGCTGTCAACCCCACGCATTTTGTGGGATATAGCGAGTTTACTGCGAAGTCGCGACTTCTTGGGATGATGAGAGGTGGAGAGCTTTGTGACAGCGCATACGAGGGCGATGAGGTTAATATGGTATTGGATAGGACACCTTTCTATGGAGAGATGGGGGGGCAGGTAGGTGACACTGGCGAGATAAGTGGGGCAGGGGGGAAAATGTCTGTCACCAATACCCTGCGAGGACCTTCTGATGTGATTGTGCACCAGGGCAAGGTTCTTGAAGGTAGATTCTCTATTGGAGATGAAGTTTCTCTGGAGGTTGATATATCTCGCCGCATGGATATTGCGCGCAATCACACTGCGACACATTTGCTGCAAGCAGCCCTGCGGCAGCTCTTGGGAAGTAATGTAGCGCAAAGAGGGTCTGTGGTAGATCCTGACAGGCTTAGATTTGATTTTTCTTATTCGGCGACGGTGGGGCAGGATCAGCTTTTACATATTCAGCGGTGGGTTAACGAAAGGATTCGCTGGGATCTGGCGATCAACACGAAGGTGCTTCCTTATCAGGACGCCATTGCTGATGGAGCCATTGCGCTATTTGAGGAGAAGTATGGGGAGACAGTCAGGGAGGTGACAGTAGGCGAACCTCCTGTCAGCAAGGAGTTGTGTGGAGGCACACATGTTGGTTCTACCGGTCAAATTGGCCTTTTTCTCATCACTGGTGAAGCTAGTATTGGCACCGGGGTATGCCGTATTGAGGCAATAACCGGGAGATCTGCTGAAGCTTTTATTGAGCAGCAAATTTCGCATTTGCAGCAAGTGGCTGGAGGGTTGGGCTGCTCGCCTCAGGAGGTCGAGAGTAAAGTCCAGGTGCTTCTGGATGAATTGGGAGAGGAGCGCAAACGCTCCCTCTGGCTGGAGAGAATGCTATCCCGGAAGTTGGCTGATTCCCTACTTCAGAAGGCAAGGCAGGAGAATAATGTTACATTTATAGCGGATAAGCTCCCGTCGCTGACTATGCCTGTGCTCAGGGAGACAGGTGATATACTGAGAGATAAGTTGCAGAGTGCCATTGTGGTGCTAGGCACGATATATGATGATAAGCCTATGTTTGTGGCCATGGTGACTCCTGACCTGGTGAGCAGGGGGTTTAATGCTGGTAGCATTATCAGAGAGGTAGCCAAGGTTGCTGGTGGTAGTGGTGGTGGCAGGGCAGATATGGCTCAAGCAGGTGGCAGAGATGTCTCTAAAATTGATGATGCTTTAGAACTGGTTGGTAAGATTATTGCAAGAGGTTGAGTTTGCGTAGCTTGGGGTTGGATGTTGGGGACAGGAGGACTGGTGTCGCCATAAGTGATGCTGATGGTATCTTAGCCTCTCCTCTAGCTGTGATTGATAGCGGGGATGATAAGGCGACCATAGCTGAAATACTCGAACTTGCCCGGCAATATCAGGTGCAACGGTTAGTGGTTGGTTTACCCTATTCGCTGCAAGGTGGTATTGGACAGCAGGCTGATAAGGTGATGAATTTTGCCCGCGAGCTTGCCCATTCTGGTAATATTGAGGTCAAGCTCTGGGATGAGCGTTTCTCAACCGTTGCTACTGACAAGTTGATGGTGGAGGCAGGGGTGAAGAAGAGAAAGAAGAAAGAACGGCGTGACGCTATAGCAGCTGCCTTCATTCTTCAGGGATTTCTGGATAGTCTGGAGAGGTGAAATTCCTATGACGAAGACTATTGGATTGATTGGATACCCTGTTAGACATTCCATTTCCCCTTATTTTCAACAAGCGGCTTTAGATTACTACAATCTTGATGTTCGTTATGATGCCTGGGAGGTACGCCCAGAGGATCTTGAGGTGACAGCGTCTCGATTGCGAAATCTCCGGTATTTAGGCGCTAATGTGACCATTCCTTATAAGGAGTCAGTGATACCATTGCTGGATGGGTTGGATGAATGGGCAACTGTGGTTGGTGCTGTGAATACCATTGTTAGAGATAATGACAGACTTGTTGGTTTTAATACTGATTCCTATGGTTTTCTTAAGGCGCTATATCAGGATGGCAATTTTAATCCTGAAGACAAGCGTGTGGTGATACTTGGGGCGGGTGGAGCAGCCAGCGCGGTAAGCTTTGCACTGGCTCAGAAAAAGGTAAATTCTATTACTGTAATCAATCGCACCCTGGGACGAGCTCAAAGGCTGGTTGACAGGTTGGAGCATTTTATTGCCAGTCAGGCAATTGTATCAGGACGTTCAGCGATCAAGCTCAATGCACTGCCATGGCAGGTGCTAAGCTCGCGTGAGACACTGCCTTATTGTCATTTGCTGGTTAATTGCACCGCGATGGGAACCAGATATGGCTCTCTGGAAGGGGATTTTCCTCTAGGCAGTGATGTGATCCCTGAAGGTATTATGGTATATGACCTGGTGTATAATCCTCCTCTTACGCCTTTACTGCAGCAAGCTCAAGAGGCAGGATCCTCTATCCTTGGCGGATTGCCAATGCTGGTGTACCAGGGGGCTGCCTCTCTCCAGTTATGGACTGGCGCTGATGCTCCAGTTGCTTTCATGATGGGCAAGGCAAAAGAAGCCTTACAGAGCTTGCCATAAATTGTATTTCCTCGGGTGAAATTCCTATTTTTCAGGAGGAGAAAAGTTGAAAATTGCAATGGTGGTTCCCCCATGGTTCAAGGTGCCGCCGGATAAATATGGTGGTATCGAAGCTGTTGTTAGCTTACTGGCGGAAGGGCTTGTTGATAAGGGACATGAAGTAACCCTGTTTACCATATCGAGTTCTACCACCAGGGCGGAAAAGTTCGCCGTTTTCGCCGATGAGATGAAGGCGTATCTTGATAAACCCCCATCAAATTTCCTCAATATCGCTATGACACATTCATTGGCATCTTATATTGAGATCTCACGGGGTCAATATGACATCATTCATGACCATACATGGAAGGAAGGCTTGTGTAGTGCTGCATTCTTAGATGTTCCTGTGGTGCACACTCTCCATTCTCCCTTGGGCGAGGAAAACAAGCAGTTCTACAGCCTGCTAACAAGGTTGCCCCATATAGCATTTGTCACTATCAGCGATTATCAGCAAACCTGTCTCCCTGCCCTGAATTATGTTTCTACTATCTATAATGGCATAGACCTTTCTCTCTATCCGTATTCTGAGGAGGGGGATTATCTATTTTATATCGGGAGGTTTAATCCTCAGAAGGCGCCTCACATGGCCTGTGAGATAGCGAAGCGTCTGGGGGAAAAGCTTATATTGGCTGGCAAGGTTAATGAACAGGCTGAGCGTGATTATTTTGACCAGTATATACAGCCATATCTTGGTAGCGACATAAAATTCATTGGTGAGGTGGGTGGTGAGGATAAGATGAATCTCTTTTCCCGTGGGAAAGGTTATCTCTATCCTATTCAGTGGGATGAACCGTTTGGTATAACCATGGTTGAAGCTATGGCTTGTGGTAAGCCCGTGGTGACTTTTAGACGGGGCTCGACACCAGAGGTTGTTGCTGATGGAGTCACGGGTTTTGTTGCGGATACCATGGACGAATTGGTAGATGATGTGAAACATATTGGTGATATCAGCCCACGAAAGTGCCGTGAACGAGTGGAGAATATGTTCACTTCTGCAGTGATGGTTGATAATTATGAGCGTACCTATTTCCAGTTATTGGGTAAGAAATAGCCGCAAAATTCTTTTGTAGAAGGAGTGATGTATGGTGCCGGAGTGGTTATCCGACAATGGTTGGATAGTGCTTGAGCGCAACATTGATCGAGACAAGCTACGATTCCAGGAAACAATATTTACCTTGGGAAATGGCTATGTCGGGTCACGTGGAGTTCTTGAGGAAGGGTACAGGCAAGGATACCCAGGCACCTATATCACCGGTGTCTATGATAGTGGAGGGCAACTGCCCGAAATCGTTAATGTGCCAAATCCTGTTGTTGTAGAGATATATGTCGATGGCAGGAAGCTATCTCTGGATGAGATGGGGGTGATTGAGCATCGCAGGATATTGGATATGAAGAGAGCGGTGCTTTACAGGCGTACTCTTTTCGTTGACGGCGAGAAAAGGTACGAATATCACTCCTCGCGTTTCCTTAGTCTTAGAGAACAGCATCTCGGTGTCATGAGCTTTTCCCTGGAAGCCCTGGATTGTGATGCCTCTGTCACAGTTAAATGTGTTGTGGATGGGACGACGCGAAACGAGATCCAGGCGGTGGGAGATCCGGTCAGGCATTATACGGTCATGCAGGCATATGGTATGGGAAGTGACCCGTTATATTTGGAAGTCAGGACCGATGCTTCAGGCGTTGTTATTGGGCTGGCCTCCCTGACTGAAGCGCATAATACAGGCGGTTCATGTGAGTGTCAGATCAAGTCTCACGGAGATGAGAGTTGTGTATCCAGAGAGTTTTCCTTTCAGGCCTGGAGAGGGAAGAGATATAGCTTCACTCGCTATTTTTCTATCTATACCTCCCGTGATACGCAACGCAATATTCATACATCTTGCCTTGCTGAGGTGATGCGAGCACGGGAATGTGGGGCAGCGCGGTTGTTGCGCCGACATACTCAGTGTTGGCGCCGCAGGTGGCGATATTCTGATGTGGCGATAGAAGGGGATCCAGCTATACAGCAGGCTGTCAGGTTCAACCTGTATCACTTATTGATAGCAGCGCCACCTGAAGATATGGATGTTAGCTTACCTGCCAAAGCATTATCTGGTGAGTGGTATAAGGGGCATGTGTTCTGGGATACTGAGATATATATGTTTCCTTTCTTTATGTATACCCAACCGAAAATTGCACGCAACCTGTTGCTATATCGTTATCGCCGCTTGGAGCAGGCGAGACGTAATGCCAGTATGCAGGGGTACAAAGGGGCGCTATTTCCCTGGGAGTCAGCTGATACGGGAGAGGAGGTCACGCCGATGTTATGGCGGGGGCCTGATGGGAAGATAATTAAAGTACATACGAAGCCAATGCAGCATCATATCGTTGGGGATATCTCTTGGGCAGTGTCGATGTACTACACGGTGACAGGTGATATCAGGTTCATGTTGGATTATGGTGCTGAGGTGATATTTGAGTCAGCCCGGTTCTGGGCCAGCAGGGTAAATTATGATGAGGACACTGCTTTATATCATATACTTGAGGTTACTGGCCCCGACGAGTACCACAAGGGTGTGGATGACAGTTTTTATACTAATTATCTGGCCAGGTGGAACTTGCTTTATGCTGCCAGCCTGTACCAAGAATTCCTGGGCAGTCATCTCCGTTATATTAAGAAGCTTGGTGATAAGATGAATCTATCCTGCAGTGAAGTCGACGTGTGGCAGCAAGTTGGAGGAAGTATCAAGCTGGGCATTCAAGATGATGGCTTGATTGAGGAATTTCAGGGTTATTTTGATAAGGATAACGATGTTGTCACCCAGCGCGATGCGAGTGGTATGCCCATCTATTCTAAAGATGAAGATAAGTTGAGGCATACTCAACTGGTAAAACAGGCAGATGTTATTTTGCTGTTACACTTGTTCTCTGGCGACTTCAGTAGGAGAACCAGGGAGATTAACTTCGCTTACTATGATGCTCGCACTACTCATCTATCGTCGCTTAGCCCATCTATATATGCTATTCTTGCTGCGGAGCTGGGAGATATCTCGAAGGCATACAATTATTTCCGTTACGTAGCCTGCGGCGACCTGGATGATTATTTTGGCAACACTGACCTGGGTATTCATGCCGCTTCTCTGGGTGGTGTCTGGCAAGCGGCGATCCATGGTTTTGCCGGAGTGAGACTAGTTCACGACAGGCTGTATGTTAATCCCAAGTTGCCAGAAAAGTGGCGCATGGTGAAGTTCAACCTGCTATGGCGTGGGAATACCCTGAGGGTTTGCCTGTCCAATGATAAGGTTGAGATATTATTGGGGTCACGGAAAAAGCAATTGGAACTGCCGGCATGTATATATGGTAAGAGAATCCAGCTTCAGGCCAACAAGTTACTAACTGTGGTTAAGTGATACGGATGGTGGGGTAACAGTAAAAAGGGATTGTATTACTTGAGCAGCATAAAGAACGTCGGATTTATCTGGGATATCGATGGGGTTGTTGTCGATAGTCCTCATGAGGAAGCATGGCGTATCACGGCGATGAAGGAGTCGTGGGGCATTGATGAACTTAGCTCAGATTTTTACTTTACCCATGTGGCCTCTCGGCCCCGTTATGAGGGAGGGAACAACATCCTGGAGTTCAAGGGCGTTTACCAGAAATTGGGGGCAGACAGCCATGAGAAAAGGAGTGAGCTTCTCAAGCGATATTGCAATGAGAAAAATGCTTTAATACAGGAGCTGATTAAAGCGGGCAAATTTCAGCTATTCCCTGATGCGTTGCAGGTGCTATTACAGGCGAAGAAGAGAGAAGTGTTGCAGGCGGCAGCATCGGCCTCTAAAAATGCTAAAAATATGCTTCTCCATGTGTCCCGGCAGCGTATGCAGGGCGAAATAGGACAGGACATAAGTATTTTACAGGGGGTGGAGAGCCTGTATGATATATTTGATGTTGATGCCTGCGGGCTAGATTTGGGTGCTAAGGAAAATATTCATCGCTTCGCCGCTGGGAGACTAAATGCTCGTTGCATGCAGGATCTGGATAAATTTGTGGTATTTGAAGATGCTCCCTCGGGAGTAAAGGCGGCGAAGTCCTGTGGGTATTATGCTGTTGGTGTGCTGCGTATTGGAGAAGAGGATGCATTATCCTGTGCAGGAGCGGATGTTGTCCTGCGGGATTTGAGACTGCTGGACATCGACAGCTTGTTATCTCAACCAAGTCAAGGAGGAGAGGGATGAAACATTCAAGAAAATTTATTATCGGAATAGTGTCTGTGTTGCTGCTTGCAATAATGATATTGCCTGTTGGCTGTGTTTCAGTACCATGCGGATCCGGAAATAAAATCGCCGTTATATCTCTTAACGGTCCCATTACCAGTGGGGCAGGCTCTCTTTTGAGCAGTACGGTGATTACCCCGGATGTAGTGAGGGAGCAATTGCACCGGGCAGAGAAAGATGCTGCTGTCAAGGCAATCGTTTTGCGCATAGATAGCCCTGGAGGAGAAGTAGAGCCATGCCAGGAGATCTCCTATGACCTGGCGCAGGCGAAGCAGAGCATACCTATTGTGGTTAGTATGAGAAGCATGGCGGCATCTGGTGGTTACTATATCTCGGCTGATGCTGATGCTATTGTGGCTCTCCCTAGCACGTTAACTGGCAGCATTGGAGTTATATCACAGATACCCAACCTCGAGGGACTGTATGATAAGCTGGGCATACAAATGCAGGTATTTACTGGAGGCGAGCATAAAGATATGTACTCTGGGTTGAGGGAACTCACACCTGAGGAGAAGCAAATCATGCAGGATATGACCGACGAGTACTATGAACAGTTCATTAGTGTGGTGGCTGGGGGGCGAGGGATGAGCGAGACTGAAGTAAAAAGCTTGGCCACTGGCCAGCTTTATAGTGGCACTGACGCTAAATCTTTGGGCTTGATAGATTATCTTGGTGGACTGGATACGGCACTGGATGTGGCTGCCAACCTAGCTGGCGTTGAGAACTTCACAGTGGAATACTATCAACCAAAAAGCACATCTTTACTGAGTTCGCTTCTTGGAATTAACCTGAAGGCCCTGGCAAATACTGTGCAGATGAGGTTGCTGGGAGTGAGCGGCGAAGATATCTTAGTGTTACAGGCTTTAAGTACTACCTACCCCCAGCCCCAATACCTTTGTTCAAGCTAATGAGTCGAATTCATTTTTACACTGCTGGGGAATCTCATGGCAAGGGACTGGTTGCCATTGTTGAGGGAATGGTAGCTGGCTTGCCCCTGCAAGCTGGCTACATCAATCACGAGCTCAAGCGCCGCCAGCAAGGCTATGGACGTGGCCCTCGCATGCAGATTGAGGAAGACAAGGTTGATATTATCTCCGGGGTGCGCTATGGCCTTACGATAGGCAGCCCGATTGCGCTGCTAGTTGAAAATCGGGATTGGCAAAACTGGCAGGAAACTCTGAGTGTATTGCCTGTGGATAAGGAAGCGCAGCCTATCACCTATCCTCGCCCAGGGCATGCCGATATGGCAGGAGTCATAAAATATGGGCTTTCTGATATCAGGCCGATTATAGAGAGAGCCAGCGCTCGGGAAACAACTATGCGAGTTGCTGCTGGAGCCGTAGCTAGGAGATTCCTGGAACAGTTCGGTATCGAGATTCACAGCCATACCATTGGCATTGGGACTGTTCGTTTGGAAGAAAGTGGAGGGATAGATTGGAGTTGTGTTGAGGAGTCTCCGGTTCGATGTAGTGATGTTCGTGTAGGAGCGGCCATGATGGCCGAGGTTGATAAAGCCAGAGCAGAGGGGGATACCCTAGGTGGCATTTTTCAGCTTGTTGCTATTGGAGTTCCGATTGGCCTGGGAAGTCATGTCAGCTGGGACCGCAAGCTTGATGGCAGGATTGCCCGGGCGATAATGAGTATTAATGCTGTTAAGGGGATAGAATTTGGTTCTGGCTTCGCTTTTGCCAAGATCAAGGGCTCTCAGGCTCATGGAGCTATTGAGCCCAGTGTGACAGAACGGGGATTGCCCTGGCGACGCAGTAGTAATTATGCTGGAGGGATTGAGGGTGGCATGAGCGATGGAGAGGATATTGTGCTTCAGGCAGTGATTAAACCTATTGCTACTTTATCCAACCCCCTGCCTTCTGTTGATCTTCGCACTGGAGAATCAGGTAAGGCACATTATGAGCGCAGCGACGTTTGTGTTGTCCCTGCCGCAGGGGTAATTGGAGAGGCGATGCTGGCGCTGGTTCTGGCGGATGCGCTACTGGAGAAGTTTGGTGGTGATAGCCTGAAGGAAACCATGGCAAACTACAATAGTTATCTCTCTGGTATTATTGTTGAGGGTGATTCATAACTCATGGGGAGGAGGGGCGATAACGTCATTCTTACTGGTTTCTCGGGCACCGGGAAATCCTTGGTAGCCAAGGAGGTAGCACGCAGGACAGGACGGGTTTTTCTTGATACCGATGAAGAGATAGTAAAGCTGGCGGGTAAGTCAGCTGCTGAAATTTTCACCCAGGATGGCGAGGGCGATTTCCGGAGGTGGGAGCGCCAGGTAGTTAAGGAAGCCTGCCAGCAACATGGCTTGATTATAGCCCTGGGTGGTGGTGCCGTTATGGACCACCATAATTATGAGTTGCTGGCAGAAAGTGGTTATATCATCTGCCTTGAGGCTCGTCCCCAGACGATATATCGTCGCTTGTTTCAACAGGATAGTAGTGATCCTGGAGGTGAAATTCGTCCTCTTATCGCGGGAGAGCATCCATTGGAGCAAATCCACCAGCTCAAGGATTCCAGGCAGCCTTTCTATGCCGAGGCTGATTGGACCATACATACTGATGTCTTAACTGTTTCGCAGGTAGCAGTTGAGATGCTGCGGGCAGTGAAGCTTCTTGGCTCCGCTCATCGTGATACGGGTAGTAATATTGCCTGCAGGGTGATTACCCCCACTCAGAGCTACCCTGTTTTTGTAGGTGATAGCCTGCTGGGCACACTGGGGGAAAAGCTCAGGCAGGAAGGTTTTTCCGGCAGTGCTGTGATAATCAGCGATGAGAATGTGTTTTCCCTGTATGGCTATAAAGTCAAGCAGGTATTGGGAGATAGCGAGTTCGACGTACTCTCATTTGTGGTAACTCCAGGTGAGAAAAGCAAGGGCATGGGCACTGCTACCAGGATATATGATTTCCTGGTAGAGCAAAGGGTTGAGCGGGATGATGTTATTGTTGCCCTGGGAGGGGGTGTTGTTGGGGACCTGGCAGGGTTTGTGGCTGCCACCTTCCTGCGGGGATTGCCCTGGGTACAGGTGCCCACCAGCCTTATGGCGATGGTGGATGCCAGCATTGGGGGGAAGGTGGCCATCGATCATAGGTGGGGAAAGAACCTCATTGGCGCTTTCTACCAACCTCGCTTTGTGCTTGCTGATATCCAGGTTTTAACCAGTCTCCCTCAACGTGAGTTTACCTCGGGGTGGGCCGAAGTTATCAAGCATGGACTAATTATAGACAGGGATTTTGCCACATTCTTAGATCAGTCCTCTGGTGAATTGCTGGAGCTGAATCCAGAGGTTTTAACTCATGCGGTCGCTCGCAGTGCCGCCATTAAGGCTGAGGTAGTCACTGAGGATGAGAAGGAGACTGGTAAGCGAACGATATTGAATTATGGTCATACTATAGCTCATGGGTTGGAGGCTGCCACTGAATATAGCCGTTTCCTCCATGGCGAGGCAGTATCTATTGGTATGGTTGGTGCCGCCAATCTTAGTCAGCGGCTGGGGTTATTATCTCCGGAGGATGTTCTTTATCAGCAGACCCTATTGCAAAAGTTTTGCTTACCGGTGAATTTCTCTGGCGTGGATTTAGACCGCGTGATGAGAGCCATGGAGTTGGACAAAAAGGTGAAAAGGGAAAGTATTCGATGGGTGCTGCTGGATCGAATAGGACGTGCAGTGGTGCGCACCGGCATTGCCCAGGAAGATGTAATGAGTGTGCTTGAGGAGTTATCACAACCATGAGTGTCGTTGCCCTGAGCAAGAAAGCAGCGATATTGGATTATATCGAGGTGCTTAAACCCCGTGAATCGGGGTTGCATATCCTGATGGGTGTAATTGCTGCGCTTGTTGCTGCTCGGGGCAATTTGCCACTCTCTCCCTTTATCCTATCTGTAATAGCTATTAGCTTTGGTATTCCTGGAGCCAACGGGCTCACCAACTACCTTGACCGTGATATCGATACCAAGATGCGGAGGACATGCCTCAGGGCTCTGCCCTCACGGCGTATTTATCCTCCAGAGAAATCACTGCCTTTGGTTATAACGCTACTGGTCATTGGTTTATCCCTGACCTGGTTTATCAATCCTCTGTGTTTTATCAGCGGGCTGGTTGGAATTATGGTTGCTGCCTTGTGGCGCAAGACATCGGCCGAAGTTTTCCTCGGCGTGATTGCTGGGTGTGCCCCGGTACTTATTGGGTGGTTTGCCATCAGACCTGTACTTGATATGCAAATTTTAGCTATTTGCGCCATGGTGGCTGTCTGGACCCCATTACATGTGTGGAGCGTTATGGTGGCCTACAGGGATGATTTTCTCAATGCTGGTTTGCACTATTTCCCTATTGCTTGGAGCATTACTAGGTCGGTGAAATTATTGTTTGCCCTATCCGTTCTTCTTTACATAATTTCGATGGGCATCTATGTCGTTGTTGACTTTCACTGGCTCTATCTTATCGTGGCCAACGTTCTGGGGATACTGATGATGACTGCGTGTGGTCGGTTGTTGATTTCCCGGGGGGCACTATCTGCATGGAAAGTATATAAGCTGACGGCTTTCCCTTACCTAGGTGTTATCTTTATCACCATGCTGTTCGACAGCTGGCTCCTGTAATTTATCATATCTCTCCGTTTATAATGGGATGTTTTTAAACCTTGCGGTTTTGGTTTGTCATAGCGCTACAGTGAGCATGAAGTTAACTGATATCAGCTTTCAGCTATAAAAAGAAGGAGGAATTCTATATGGCACAAAATCCTAACGTTGTACTGGTAGAAGTAATTGAGAAATGCAATCTCAGTTGCAAGTATTGTTCTGCCTATTCTATGAGAGGGTTGGAGCAGGGGGAGGATTTAACCTTGGAGGAGGAAAAGCAGTTCATTGACCATATTGCTTTTTTATATCAGGGCGGTCGCCCACCGCTGATGCTGTTTACCGGTGGCGAGCCGTTGCTGAGAGAAGATATCTATGATCTCATCGCATATGCTGGCAGCAAGGGGCTAATCACCGGGCTGGCGACTAATGGCACGCTCCTTACGATGGAAAGGGCTAGATTATTGAAGCAGGCAGGGTTGTATCGCCTTGCGATAGATTTAGATGCTGCTGATGAACAAATTCACAATACTCTCAGAGGCAAGTTCCAGGAAGCTCTCAATGGTGGCAAGATAGCCAAACAGGTTGGCTTAAGTATGCAGGTTAATACTATGGTTACCAGCTTTAATGATAAGGAGTTGCCTAACGTGTTGAAGCTGGCAGAGGAATTAGGGGCCGACGCCTGGCATGTATTTTTTCTCGTTCCTGTAAAGCACTTTAATGAGGAGTACATGCTGTCTCCCCAGAAGTATGAGGAATCCCTAAAATGGTTAGCCTCGATTAAAGATCAGGCTAAACTGGAGGTGGCGGCAACCTGTGCCCCTCAGTACATACGATTCTTCGGTGATGTCACTCGTGGTCGGTGGAAAGTAGCTCGTGGGTGCTCTGCTGGTATAGGCTTTGTCTATGTGTCCCATAAGGGCAATGTCTATCCCTGTGACCACCTGCCAGTACTGGCAGGGAATATAAGGGAGGACTCCTTCAAGGATATCTGGGATAACGCCGAGGTGTTTGGTAACTTGAGGGACTTTAGTAAGCTTAAAGGGAAGTGCGGCCATTGTGACTATCAGGATATCTGTGGTGGTTGCCGGGCCCGGGCATATTTTCACTACGGCGACTATCTGCAGGAGGATCCTGCCTGCCTGTATGTCCCTGAAGGTAGTTAATGCGCCGTGATTTGTGTGGCAATACTCCCTTATTAGAGCAATAGTTATTACCTGGAATGATATTATATTGAGATATATTGCAAGTTCAGGAGGTTTATTATGCACCAGCAGTGGCAGGAGTTTTCCAGGGAAGAGTCAGAGCACCTTCTCGAGAAGTGTTCAGAAGGCAGGCTGGGGCTGTGTTATGATGGCGAGCCCTATGTAGTGCCTGTAGCGTATAAGTACTACCAGGGCAGAATTTATTTTCATTCTTTCAAACAGGGCAGGAAGGTAGACTTAATCAAGAAAAATAGTCGTGTTTGCTTCGAGGTTGATGAATCCCATGATGTTTGTTGGGCCAGCGTAATGTGTTATGGAAACATTGATCTTCATGATGATGTCGATTCCAAGCGAGAGTGTTTTAAGCTGCTTACCGGTATGGTAATGGATGACGCCCGGCTGGCTCGAGTTGATGTATATGTCGGAATCATTGATGTACAGGAAATGACCGGTCGAAGCGGCCATGCTCCTCATATGTAAGAAGTGTTTGCCAGTGAAAATAACGATACTGGGGACAGAATCCCTGGGTGTTCGTGGCTTAAGCTGTGTTGTAGAAACAAAGGCTCGCAAGATTGTTATTGATCCTGGTGTAGCACTGGGTTATCGCAGACATGGTTTGTTACCCCACCCGGTACAGGTTGCCGTCTCTGAAAAGGTTAAAGATGCCATTCAGAAGTCGCTTACCGACGCCACTGATGTTGTCATTAGTCACTATCACGGCGATCATTGTCCCCTGGTAGATGCCAATCCTTATCAGCTTTCCACAGATAGAGTGCTTCCCTTGCTGGCGCACACCAGGTTATGGAGCAAAGGATTGCATGGTATCCAGCCTCACCAGGTGTATAGAGCCAGGGCCCTAGCTCGCCAGCTTGGAGAATCCTTTATCGAGGCTGAGGGAGTGACTGACGGGCCTCTATCATTTTCCTTTCCTGTCCCTCATGGCGAGAGCCGGCGGCACAGCTTGGTGATGATGACCAGGATTGCTGATGATAGCGAGGTTTTTGTTCATGCCTCTGATATCCAGATGCTTAATGATGAGGCCATAGATATCATCCTTGAGTGGAAGCCCACCGTTGTGTTTGCTGCTGGCCCGCCGCTTTATCTGCCCCAGCTAACCCGATGGCAGCGAGAGGGCGCGTTACACCGGGTTTTGCACCTGGCGGAAGGAATTCCCGTCGTGATACTGGATCATCACCTGATGCGTTCCCTTGAGGGGGAGCAGTGGCTGGACCACCTGGCGTTTCTTACTGGGAACAGAGTTACATGCGCTGCTGATTTTATGGAACAACCTCGTAGATTGCTGGAAGCCACCAGGGTTTCTTGGTACCGCAAGGTGCCTGTTCCTAAAGACTGGCATCGTGCCTATGGTGCTGGTGAGGCAAGCACTGAGCCCTATCGCAAGTCTTCTCTGTAATTGAGTAATCGCCCTGCGTTAAGCTATAATGAACCGATTTACCCTGGAGGCATCTTGCTGAAAGATCATAGCTGTGGAGAACTGAGAAAACAACATATTGGTCAGGAAGTTACGCTGGCAGGCTGGGTGCATCGTCGGCGCGACCATGGAGGCATGGTGTTTATTGACCTCAGGGATAGGGAAGGAATAGTGCAGGTAGTGTTTAGCCCCCAGACGGCACAACAGGCGTATGAAGTGGCAACATCCCTGCGCAATGAATATGTCATCCAGCTCAGTGGGGAGGTGACTCTCCGTCCTAGGGGGACGGCAAATGCCAATCTGGATACAGGTGAGGTTGAGGTATCTGTCAAAAAACTAGCTGTGCTCAATCCATCGCCAACGCCGCCCTTTTATATCAATGAAGATGTTGATGTGGATGAATTGTTATGTCTGAAATATCGCTACCTGTATCTAAGGAGGCAGCGTTTACAGCGGAATCTTGCGCTGCGACATCGAGCGATCAAGTTTATCAGGGATTTCCTTGATGGCAAGGGGTTCCTTGAGGTAGAAACACCAATATTGATAAAGAGCACCCCGGAGGGGGCAAGGGACTATCTAGTGCCCAGCCGCCTCAATCCTGGGAAGTTTTATGCTCTTCCCCAATCACCCCAGCAGCTCAAGCAGATGCTTATGGTGTCTGGACTCGAGAGGTATTTTCAGATAGCTCGTTGCTTTCGTGATGAGGACCTCAGGGCTGATCGCCAGCCAGAGTTTACCCAGTGTGATGTAGAAATGTCCTTTGTTGATGAGGAGGATATATTACAGCTTGCCGAGGAGATGTTTACCTCTTTGGTGAAAGAGGTTATTCCCCAGAAGAGGATGTTGTTGCCCTTTCCCCGCCTGACCTATCGTGAAACTATGGAGAGATATGGCACGGATAAACCGGACATAAGATTTGGCATGGAACTCAGGGGCATCACTGACATTGCTCTTCAGACGGAGTTTGATATCTTCCGCGCTGCTATTAAGGCTGGTGGCACTGTCAGGGGAATATGTGTTCCTGGCTGTGGTTCATATACCCGACACCAGATGGATGAGCTAATTGATCTGGCCAAGAGCAATGGAGCTCGTGGCTTGACCACGGTGTCTATTTCCCCGGAGAGCTCCACTTCATTCAAATCAGCCGCACTCAAGCATATAACGCAGGCGCAACTGGAAAGCATTGCTGCCAGGCTTGATGCCAGGCAGGGAGACCTGTTGCTTATCGTTGCTGACAAGCCAGATGTGGTTAACAATGTGCTGGATGTATTACGCCGTGAGATGGCAGATAAGCTTAGCCTGCGGGACAACAACCTGCTTGCCTTTACTTTCATAACGGATTTCCCTCTGCTACAGTGGAATGATGCTACCAACAAGTGGGATGTCATGCATCACCCCTTTACTGCTCCTAAGGATGAGGACATTGCGCTTCTTGATTCTGATCCTGCTAGTGTTGGTGGGCGGCATTATGACCTGGTATGTAATGGCTCTGAGCTGGGTAGTGGCAGCATCAGGATGCATCACCGGCAGCTACAGGAAAAGATATTCACACTGCTGGGTTATAGCTCCGAGGAAATCAACCAGCAATTTGGCTCTTTCCTCACTGCGCTGGAATATGGTGCTCCGCCGCATGGTGGCATTGCCCTGGGCATAGATCGTACTATTATGATATTTGCCGGCGAGCAGAGCATCAGGGAGGTTATTGCCTTTCCCAAGAATCAAAATGCCGTCGATATGACCTTTGATGCTCCCTCGGTAGTGACACAGCAGCAACTGGACGAACTCAATCTCACATTGAAAAATAAACAAATTATTAAGGGGTAAGACGTGAAGATAACTAGTGAAAAGATGGAACATTGCCAGGTAACCCTCAGAGTTGAGGCTGACCAGGGGGAGATGGATAAATCTCTGGATAAGACCTATCGTCGCTTATCTCGGAAGCTATCCATTCCCGGTTTTCGTAAAGGTAAGGTTCCTCGAGTTGTTCTGGAGCAACATATTGGGCGCGATACCCTGCTTGATGAAGCACTGGATGACCTGGTTCCTGAACTGTACAACCAGGCACTGGATTCGGAAAAGCTGGATCCCGTAGATAAAGGCCAGGTGGAGATATTACAGAAAGACCCGGCGGTGTTCAAAGCCATCGTGCCTCTCAAGCCCGAGGTCGAGCTGGGAAATTACCATGACGTAAAGCTGGATCCTGATCCAGTGATTGTCAAGGATGAAGAAATGGATGCTGTGGTGCAAAAATTTCGCGAGGAGCAGGGTGCCTGGAACCCTGTGGAACGTCCCTCCTGCATGGGGGACTTATTGGTTATAGATGTGGATGCGACCATCGATGGCAAGCCATTCTTGGACCACAATGATGTAGCGTACGAGATGAAGGCTGATTCTATCTTCCCGGTTCAGGGATTTGCTGCTCAGGTGGAAGGAATGAGCAAAAATGAGGAGAAAACCTTCACATTGCCCATCCCTGAGGACTATCGCATCAAGGAATTCAGTGGTAAGGAAGCGCAATTCCATGTGACCCTCAAGGAAATTAAGGAGAAGGAATTACCTGAGATCAATGACGAACTTGCCCATAATGCCAGTTACGATAGTCTGGAGGTATTGCGGCATAAAATAAAAGAGGATTTGCATGCTAGGGCTGAAGCCAAAAGCCGTGCTGACCTGACTGAGAAAGCCATTGCTTCCCTGGTTGAAATCAGCCACGTGGATTTTCCTCCTACGATGGAGAATTCCGAGATTGACAGTCTTGTGGAGCAGCAAGCCAGTCGCCTGGGGTATAATAAGGTATCTGATTACCTGGTAAAATTGCCCCGACCCGAAGAGGAGTTGCGAGAAGACCTTCGTCCTGCTGCCAGGAAACGTATTATTGTCTCACTTGTGCTTGGTAAACTGTCGCAGGATGAGGGCATTACTGTTGATTCCTCTGAAATTGATAGTAGAATAAAGGAGATGATGGGAGATTCCCCTGATGAGGACAAGATGAAAAAAATCCTTTCCTTGCCTCAGATTCGGGGATCGGTGCAGCAGTCTCTGCTCACCCAGAAAACCATCGACAGGCTTATAGAAATAGTCACCACCAGGGATGCTGAGGAAAAGGAGGTATAGATGGGAACGAAAGGTCAAATAATTATTCCCACGGTCACGGAGACCGGGGCGCATGGCGAACATGCCTTTGATATATATTCCTTGTTGCTCAGGGAGAGAATTATTTTTCTGGGCACGGCTATCAATGACCAAGTGGCCAATCTTATAGTTGCCCAGATGCTTTATCTTGAGCGTGAGGACCCTGATAAGGATATCAACCTGTATGTTCATTGTCCGGGTGGTGTCATTAGCGCTGGACTGGCGATATATGACACCATGCAGTTGCTACGCTGTGATGTATCCACCATCTGTGTTGGCCTGGCGGCCAGCATGGGCACGGTGCTACTTACTGCCGGCACTAAGGGGAAGAGATATGCTTTGCCCAATGCTACCATTCATCTGCACCAGGCAATTGGTGGTGCCCAGGGGCAGGCTTCTGATATCGAGATTGCTGCTCGCGAGATTATGAGGCTCCAGGAGACGATTCGTAATATCATCGCCAAGCATACTGGCCAGCCCGTGGATAAAATTGCCCACGATACTGACAGGGACTTCTATCTTGATCCTCAGCAGGCCATGGAATATGGGCTGATTGACGAGGTGCTCAGCAAGCAGGAAAGCAAGTAGCTGCTGGCGGGGATAATCGCAAGTTTCTCTCGGAGTAATTTTTGCCAGAGGCTTAAGGAACAGTCATGACAAGCTCATTGTCCGCATTGGTGGGGACAAAGGCCCTGATGGGCATCGCTGCCGAGCCCTTCTGGGGTTTGGGTAAAGGCGGGCTAATTACCATTATCATTGTTGCTGTACTCCTGATTGCTGTGGTGATATGGCTCATTCGTGGTACGCAGCGACACGATTAGGCGGCACATTTTCTTGTGTCAATCCGACATAGCGCTGTTTTCCTATTGGTCCATAGCTTTAAGAGGCGCGTAGTTATAAAGGCGCAGAAATACCTGATTGACACTTATCCCAGGTGAGCAGCGTCTTTCCTGACCAGTTGGCGGATTATGCGGTGTATTTGTAGCGGGCGGGAGATGTCCTTGCTGTTCTTGAGCCAGTGGAAGTTTTCCCTGTTGCCCCGACCACCTTTTTCCTCCTTTTCCTTCACTGCTTCCTCGACTGCCTC
>JAUXIH010000078.1 GCA_030621105.1 Dehalococcoidia bacterium
CGCTAGGTCAGGCTTTCGCCCATTGCCCAATATTCCTTGCTGCTGCCTCCCGTAGGAGTTGGGGCCGTATCTCAATCCCCATCTGGCTGATCATCCTCTCAGACCAGCTACCGATCATCGCCTTGGTAGTCCATTACACTACCAACTAGCTAATCGGGCGCAGGCTCATCTCTAAGCACACTAGGCTTTAATAAACCAAACATCGTTCGACTTATCACATGCAGAATTAGCCTATCTTTCAATAGGTTATCCTCCACTTAAAGGCAGATTACCTACGCGTTACTCAACCGTCCGCCACTATGTTACAACCCGAAGGTTATAACACCGTACGACTTGCATGCATAAAGCGCACCGCTAACGTTTATCCTGAGCCAGGATCAAGCTCTTCACACAAACACTTTCCTTCCACTATTCTGTTGTTAAGGTGCAAACGAACTTGATTATGCTATGCTATTTTAATGCCTTTGTCAACCTGAGTATATGCTCTTCAAATACTACTCTAATTAAGTTCAATACAGCAATCACCTCAAGCAAAGCAATTGGTTGGTTCGCAGCAAAATTAGTGGTAGAATGCCGAAAAGTATACTTCGATTGAGGCATGCCAGCATGATACCTACATACGAAAAAGGACAGGAGACATTACATATCGAATCCATCACCTATGGCAAGCTGACATGGTATTATATTGAGAATCCCTCAGCAGACGAAGTTGAATTTCTAGCACAACACTTCAATTTTCATCCATTAAACCTAGATGACATACTGAGTCATATACAACGTCCCAAAATCGACTATGCTGAAGACCACCTCTTCATGGTTCTACACTTTCCCGTGTTCGATAAGAAGCGTCAAATGACAAAATCCAGCGAAGTAGATATTTTCATTGGTGAAAATTATGTGGTCACCATACACTGCTCCGCTAACTTGAAACCTCTATCAAGATTTTTCAGAGAATGTCAGACCGGCAAGAAAAGTCAAAACACCTATCTGGGTCGAAGCTCAGGATTCCTTCTCTATCATATACTAGATGAATTGGTCGATTACTGTTTTCCCATACTTAGTAAAATTGCAAACAACATCGATGCTATGGAGGATGTCATTTTCACAAAGCCTGTTCCACAAACAGTTCAACGGATAGCCTGGATTCGACGAGACCTTATTTCATTTCGTCGAGTTATCCGCCCCCAGCTTGCAGTACTTGAGACTTTGGAAAAAGGAGACTACCCCTTTCTTAGGGAGGAAGAGGAAGTTTATTTCGGAGACATCGCCGACCATGTACGTAAAATCTGGGATGGATTGGAAGACGCCAAGGAGGTAGTAGATGGATTTGCTGAAACAAGCAACTGGTTAACCTCCAATCGAATTCAAGAAATAATGCAAGTGTTAACAGTAGTTATGGCAATTCTAGCACCAGCTACACTAATAGCCAGCATCTACGGTATGAATATTCCCCTCCCTTATGGTACAGGGGATGGAAGTCTCCTGCCCTTCACTATCTTATCACTAATTATGCTTCTCATAGGAGGAGGTATGTTTATCTTCCTGCGATATCGGAAGTGGCTCTAAATTAGTTATCCATAGTGACAATAATCAAGACACAATGCTATACTCGTTTTATTCCTCGTGATCTTCTGAAGAAAACTTAGCCCAGATCAGCTACCATGTTACTAGCTATCGATATCGGTAATACAAACATTACCTTAGGTATATTTAATGAAAAACAACTCATCACTACATGGCGACTTGCAACAAGAATATCTCATACAGCAGATGAATATGGCATCATGTTGCTTACCCTCTCCCATCAACATAAGCTGCTAATCTCAGATATCTCAGGAGCGATTCTATGCAGCGTTGTTCCGCCTCTGGTACCTATTTGGGTAGAAGTATGTAAAAAATACCTAGACCTCTCCCCCATTATAGTCGAAGCTGGAATTAAAACTGGGGTATGCGTTTCTGTAGATAATCCCCGAGAAGTAGGACCTGATCGGATAGTTAATACTGTGGCTGCTTTCAACTTATACAAAGGACCCGCTATTGTTATCGACCTCGGCACAGCAACAACCTTCGATGTTATCTCCAGAGAAGGTAATTATTTAGGTGGAGCTATTGCCCCTGGCATTGATGTAGCCAGTGAAGCCCTATTTGCCCATACCGCCATGTTACCCCTGGTAGAGTTAGCTCGACCAAAACAAGCCATTGGCCGAAATACTATATCTGCTATGCAATCGGGAATAGTCTTCGGCTATGCGGGGCTAATTGAAGGGATAATCACACGCATAGAACAAGAAATGAAAGATAAGGCCAGAATAGTAGCCACTGGAGGCTATGCCCAGATCTTGGCTAACGAAGTTCCAATGATAGATATAGTGAACCCTGATTTATCCCTAATCGGCTTACGCCTCATCTACGAAATGAATAAGGAACAGTAAACAAATGCAACTCAGCAATAAAATTATTGTCTTAGGAGTAACAGGAAGCATATCAGCTTACAAGGTAGTGGACGTAGCTAGCCAACTAACCCAGTTGGGAGCAGAAGTTAATGTCATTATGACGGCATCAGCCACCAAATTTATATCTCCATTATCATTCAGCACTGTGACCAAAAAACCTGTGACTATCGATATCCCCGCTCAAGACAACCAACTCTTCATTCCACACATAACCCTTGCCCAAACTGCCGATGTTATAACTATTGCTCCAGCCACAGCCAACACCATTGCTAAATTAGCTACTGGTATATGTGACAATATATTAACCTGTACAGTGCTAGCCACCAAAGCTCCTGTGGCCATAGCCCCAGCTATGAATGTAAATATGTATGAGAATAGCATCACTCAGAACAACTTGGCCAAACTGCAAGATCGGGACTTCGTTATTATTGGGCCAGCATTAGGCAAGCTAGCCTCAGGCAAAGAAGGGCTTAGCAGGCTAAGCCCTTCTCAAGATATTCTGGGGATTACATGCCAGCTGCTTGGAAAGCAGAGTGATCTTGCAAACAGGCACATTACGATTACCGCAGGTGGTACCCGTGAACCCATTGATCCAGTCCGCCTTATCACTAATAGGGCATCAGGAAAAATGGGCTATGCTTTGGCCGAGGCAGCTCGAGATAGAGGAGCCAACGTGACATTAATCTCCGCTGCTACCTATCTCAACCAACCCGCTGGCATAAATACAATTGAAGTAGAGACTGCACAAGAAATGTATCACGCGACACAAAAACTCGCAGATCAAACTGAGGTTTTGATTATGGCAGCAGCCGTAGCTGACTATCGACCCACAAGTGCATCTGCTGATAAGATCAAAAAGAGCCACGATACCTTAATATTAGAACTGGAGCATACACAGGATATCTTAAGTAACATTGAGTCAAGATGTATAAAAGTGGGTTTTGCTGCTGAAAGCAGCAATGTAATAGAAAATGCCAGACAAAAACTGCAAGAAAAGCATCTTGCACTCATTATAGCAAATGACATAACCGCTAAAGATAGCGGATTTGGCGTCGATTACAATCGAGTAGCCATCATTGACAGGGAGGGCAAAGTAGAAAAGTTACCTTTACTAACCAAAAGAGAAGTAGCCGATAAAATTCTAAACAAAGTAGCTGCATTAATAACTACAAGGAAACCCAAATAGGAAATGCTCACTGAGTTGCCCAAAGCATATCAGCCCGGCGAAATAGAGAAGAAATGGTATGAATTTTGGCTAAGCCAAGGATATTTCACGCCTAAGATAGACCACAGCAAAAAACCTTTTGTTATCATCATGCCCCCTCCAAATGTTACAGGAGAACTCCACATGGGGCATGCTCTCACAATAACCCTTGAAGATATCATGGTAAGGTGGCATCGCATGAGAGGAGAACCTACTCTATGGTTACCTGGTACTGATCATGCTGGCATTGCCACACAGGTAGTCGTAGAACAACAACTAGCTAAACAAGGATTGACGAGAAATGATATAGGACTAGAGAAATTCCTTGAAACAGCCTGGGAGTGGACCAACAAAAGGCGACAGGGTATTCAACAACAACATCGAATGTTAGGAGCTTCTTGTGACTGGACACGAGAACGCTTCACCTTAGATGAATCACCGAGTAGGGCAGTTCGCACAGCATTTGTTAATCTATATAACAAAGGTTTGATCTACAGGGGAAAGCGAATGATTAACTGGTGTCCTCGTTGCCAGACCTCTCTCTCCGACCTTGAAGTCAAACACAGGGATATCACTGGAACCCTTTATTACATCCGTTATCCCCTGGCTGATCAAATGGGATTTATTACGGTAGCAACCACGCGACCCGAGACCCTTCCGGGTGACTCCGCTGTAGCGGTGAACCCGGAAGATATCCGCTATGTGCACTTGGTAGGCAAAAAGGTGACCCTCCCGCTGACGTGTAAAAAGATACCTATCATCGCTGATGCCGCTGTTGACACTTCATTTGGCACAGGAGCACTAAAGATCACACCATCTCATGATCCCACAGACTTCGAAGTGGCTCAACGACACAGTTTACCTACTGTGGATATCATGAACAATGATGGAAGCATGAACAAAAACGCCGGACTATACAGAGATTTAGACAGATTCACCTGCAGGGAAAAAATTCTGGTAGATTTAAAGAAAGCAGGACTATTAGAAAAAACAGAGGTTTATTCCCATTCAGTAGGATACTGCAACAGGTGTCAGACAATGATTGAGCCCAAGATTAGCCTCCAGTGGTTTGTTAATACCAAAACTATGTCCAAGGCAGCCATTGAAGCTGTAACTGAAGGCAACATCACAATAATTCCCGGGCGTTTTACAAAAGTGTACCTTGACTGGATGGAGAACATCAGAGATTGGTGTATCAGTCGACAGTTATGGTGGGGGCATCACATACCAGTATGGTACTGCCACAACTGTGGTAAATTAACAGTATCTGTTGATACTCCTCTAAACTGCAAATATTGCGCATCCAGGCAAATTAAGCAAGATCCCGATGTGCTTGATACATGGTTCAGTTCTGCCCTGTGGACACACTCCACACTAGGCTGGCCAGAGAATACTGACGATTTTCAGTACTTCTATCCCACATCAGTAATTGAAACTGGCTACGACATCATTTTCTTCTGGATAGCCAGAATGGTAATGATGGGGCTGGAAGATACTGGCAAAATTCCTTTTCACACCATCTATCTCCATGGTTTACTTAGAGATGAACAGGGAGAGAAGATGAGTAAACTCAAAGGGAATGTTGTCAATCCAATCACAGCTGTGGCTGAATATGGTATCGATGCCCTGCGATTTGCCCTGGTTACAGGTAGCGCACCTGGCAATGA
>JAUXIH010000088.1 GCA_030621105.1 Dehalococcoidia bacterium
ATCAAGGGCATCTATGAGATTGCCTATGTGACACCCGAGGGCAAGAGACTGTGGCGTCTTGGAACGGTTCCGAATCTGCGCAAGAGACTTGTCACCCGGCTTCATGAACCGCCTCCGCCGGAGAACTGCTACTTCAGGTATTTCGAGGCAGGCCTTTCCGAGGACGTCGATGAGTTGCAGGGGAAGCTGTTTGACAGCTACAACGAACCGACTGGTGAGGTCTGGGAAAAGTAGTGTGGAGATAAACGGAGGTGGGAGAGCCCTCGCCCGGCACCGTCAGAGAGAGGATGCACTGCTCCGGCACAAAGAAGTGGGCCATTGTGGACTCGAACCACAGACCCCGGTCTTATCAGGACCGTGCTCTAACCAACTGAGCTAATGGCCCTCACGCTAAATATAAGGTCTCGCCTCAAGAAAAGTCAAGGCAAGTATATACTTCAGCTGCACTTGAAGAAAGTTCTTATTAGAGGAACAGCAAAATTATAGCAAGCTCAGGAAAATGCCAGCAACCACAGAACAGCCAATCGCACCTGCCACGTTTGGCCCCATGGCGTGCATCAACAGGAAGTTCCTGGGATTGGCCTTTTGGCCTTCCAGCTGAGCTACTCGGGCTGCCATTGGGATAGCAGACACTCCTGCGGCACCGATTAGGGGATTGATCTTTTCCTTCAAGAAGAGATTTACAAGGTGGACAGCGCCGATACCTCCTGCGGTGCATACGGCGAAGGCTATCGCTGCCAGCACAATGATGAGCAGGGTGCTGGTGTTTAGAAATACCACTGCTGGCATCAATGCTCCTACGGTGACTGTCAGTAAGATTGTAAGTATATCTATAAACACTGTACTGGCTGAGTGAGCCAATCTTTCAGTCACTCCGCAGACATAGAGCAAGTTCCCGCCCATCAACATGCCAACCAGGGGTGCTGCTTTGGGAACGAATAGGGCGGTAACCAGAAATATCGATATTGGGAAAAGTATCTTTTCTAGCTTGGAAACCTTGCGAAATGCTGGCTTCATGTATATCTGCCGCTGTTTCTTGGTAGTCAGGGCCCTGATAACAGGAGGTTGAAGTACGGGGACTAGAGCCATGTATGAATAGGCCACCAGCGCAATGGGACCAAGCAGATGGGGAGCCCTGGCCACCGCGAAGTACACTGCCACTGGCCCTGTGGCTCCTCCGATGATGCCGATAGAGGCAGCTTCCGGGAGAGAGAAGTGTCCTGTGAGCAGGGAAAGTATCAAGACAACAAAAATCCCGACCTGTGTTGCTGCCCCGAATACCAGGTAAATGGGGCGAGAGATACAAGGTGTAAAATCAGTCATGGCCCCAATACAAAAGAACATGAGCATGGGGACAATTTCTGTTTGGAGGCCGAATTGATAAAGAATATTGAGCAGCCCGATCTCCCCTGAAGCGACCGCGCTCATCAATTCAGATATATTCCCGTGTATCTCCACGGGCATCGGTACTGCTCCCGCCGAGGAAGCAGGAGCATGGAACATCAGTCCTGCGAAAGGCACATTTACCAGCAGCATGCCGAACCCCATGGGAACGAGAAGAAGTGGTTCCATCTTCTTAACGATGCCGAGATAAATTAAAACCCCAGCGAGGAAGAACATCAGGATATTTCCCCACGTGAGGCCGGCAAAAGCCATCTCGTATAGGCCAAACATGCTACGCTACTCCCGACTTAAATAATTTGTTCATGAAATTAGCTTTTATATTTCTCAGGAAGTTTCTGGATTCCCAGTCCTATTCCCCATATTATCAGTGCTAAAATTATCAGTATTAATATAGTAACCCCAAAGCCCTCCAGGCTAAGCGTCACGATCACAAAACTCCAGTCCATTTTTCTACACTATCCTTTTCTAAGCTATCTCTGCTGGGTTCCCTTTTCGCGCCACAGGCGTCCTATTATACGCCTGGTAATTTCGTAAGGGAATCCCCTGTAGGCTAAAAAGTGAGATAAACGTCGATAAAAGTCAGCATAATCCAGTCCCTCCAGGCTATGTAGGCGATTGCGGCCCAGTACGTAAGCGTTGTCCTCGTCGTCTATATCTTGTATGACTTGCTCTACGACATCCGGGGAGACAGATTTATCCAGTAGCTCCTTCTTGATTAATCGTTTGCTTCTAGGCTTGAAAGCCAGGCGGTTTTCTTTCCAGAACTCGGCGAATTTGTAATCATCAAGCAAGCCTTGTTGGAGCAGGGTGTTGATGGTTCTATCTATAACACTATCTTTAAACCCACGCTGGCTGAGGCGACTCCGCATTTCGCCTTCACTGCGTGGTCGGTAGCTGAGATAGCGGTAAGCTGCATTTAAACAGGGGACACTCTTCTCATTCTCCGCGGTTGGAGTTTCAGGCATGCTGTAGAGTTCTCATCCTTGTTTTATCTAGGTTTCTGGATTTGGCGCTTTCTTGCTCTCTTTATCTACAGGATGTACAGGGAGCCCTATGGAAGTTCTGATCTCGTGCTCTAGCTGTGTGGCTACATCAGGATGTTGCTTTAAGTAATCCCTGGCATTTTCCCTACCCTGACCCAACCTTGTTTCCCCATAGGCGAAGTAAGTTCCTGACTTCTTTATTTTTCCCTCTGATAATCCAACGTCAATTAAATTACCCTCTTTGCTTATGCCTTCATTGAACATGATGTCGAATTCGGCATTGCGGAAGGGTGGGGCTACCTTGTTTTTAATGACCCTTGCTCTTACTCGAGAACCCACTATCTCTGAGCCATGTTTAATGGATTCGATCCGTCGCAAGTCTATTCTAACCGAGCTGTAGAACTTCAGAGCCCTACCGCCGGGAGTGACCTCGGGATTACCAAAAATTATGCCAACTTTCTCTCGCAGCTGGTTAATGAAGACAACGGATGTCTGCGAACGACTTATGATGCCAGTGAGCTTTCTTAATGCCTGAGACATCAACCTGGCCTGTAAGCCGACATGGGCATCACCCATCTCTCCTTCGATTTCTGCCTTGGGCACCAGTGCCGCCACACTGTCTATGACAATCACGTCTACGGCGTCGCTCCGTACCAGGGTTTCCGTTATTTCTAATGCCTGTTCTCCGGTATCCGGCTGGGAAATGAGCAGGTCATCTATGTTAACGCCACAGTGAGCTGCGTATGTAGGGTCCAGAGCGTGTTCAACGTCGATGTAGGCAGCGATGCCTCCTGATTTTTGAGCTTCGGCGATTATATGCTGGGCTAGCGTGGTTTTACCAGAAGCCTCAGAGCCGAAGATTTCAGTGACCCTGCCTCGAGGTATTCCTCCTATGCCCAGAGCTATATCTAAGCCCAATGAGCCGGTGGGTATAAAGTCTATGGCTAAGCGTGACCATGCACCTAATCTCATTATGGAACCTTTGCCAAATTGTTTGGCAACTTGCTCAATGGCAAGCTCCACTGCCTTTTCTTTATCTGTGGACATCAGGGCTATGTTAGCACAAGCGTTTTCCCTGATTCAATAGGAGTTGGACAGGGGTTGATTACTGGATTTGTTCCTTCCTCCTAGAGCGAATCCTCCAGGCGATGCTTCCTGTGAACAGTGTTTCTGCCAGGATAAGGCCGCATCCGAACCAGGCGATGTCCTGCCAGAATCCTCCGGGAAACAGCATTATCAGGTAATCCGTGCTGGGGTCGAGCATCCAGTAGGAATTGTTGAAGCTAGCAATGTGGAATTGTGTGAATAGCCAGTCGAAGTTAATAACCGATGCAATAGCAAACATTCCGGTAAGAGCCAGGGTGAAGATGCACCCGGATATAATTCCTCCAGCTAGGTTTCGCCACCGCCCTTTGTTCCACAACAGAAATAGCAGCGAGTAGATAATAATGTAGATAAAGCTTATTAGTTGAAGACGATGATTGAACTGTAGTAAGTCTTTTACATCTTCGAGGTGAATAAGCTCATAGTCGTGAAACAGGTCGAATTCTCCTCCGTGGTTAGAGGTCATCCTCATTTGGGGAGTTTCGACCCTGGAATTGAAGTAATCAATCAATCTGGTTGCTATTCCTTCCAGTTGTGTCTCATTTATTCCTGTCACTTCGGCTATGGCATATCGAGAGAAATCGTATTCATAGGTGCACTTGCTATTGACCATTCCATGAATGGTACTGGTGATAAATAGCAGAGGGAAGCATGTGATGAACAGGTAATATGTGATTGTTGTAGCAAATTTCATGATATTTTTTGCCACGGCCTTGCCCTCCTAGGAGGGCAAGGCCTGCCCCATGCTATAATTCTAACTATGCCACGTAAATTTACCCATCTCCATGTGCATACTGAGTATAGTCTACTTGATGGCATGTGTCGCATTCCGCAGTTGATTGCCAGGACTAAGGAATTGGGCATGGATAGCATTGCTATCACTGATCATGGTGCCATGTATGGGGTTATTGATTTTTACATGGCTGCCAGGGACGCGGGAATTAAGCCTATTATTGGCTGTGAAGTTTATCTTGCTCAATCCAGCCGCCATAGTCGTGATCCTGCCAACCGTCGTCCATACCACCTCACCTTGCTGGCCAAGAATGATAAGGGATACCGGAATCTGATACAACTGGTTACAAAGAGCAGTCTTGAGGGCTTTTACTACAAACCTCGAGTGGATAAGGAACTATTGTCTCTTCACCACGAAGGGCTGATTGCTCTTTCTGGATGTATTCAAGGAGAAGT
>JAUXIH010000114.1 GCA_030621105.1 Dehalococcoidia bacterium
GTAATCGTTACCCTGGTCCTCATATTCAGGACACGCAGGGTCTAATTACCAGCTAGCTCTAGCTAGCAAAGAGGGGCGGGTAAATCCCGCCCCTCTCCTTTTATCTTCTTGCCTTGATATTCAAGAACGGTTATACTTTGGCGCAAATGTTCACCGATTCAAGGAGTTCGCGAATGAAACTGCTATCCCGACTGCTTATCGTGCTGGCGCTATGCCTGCTGGCAATACCATTTTTCACCAGCCCTGTCCAAGCTGATGGGGAAAAGCAAATACATGTCTCTCCCGCCACCGGCCCCGTGGGACCCAGCGTCAGGCTCACCGGGGAAAACTTCGTCCCGGACAAAACAATCTATATACACTACGAGAGGGCTGAGGATGACTGGGTCCTGCTAAACCCCGGGGGAACAGAGACGGTAACCGGTGATGACCTGTCCGTCCTGGCCGATATCCCGGAGAGCGCCTATGGAGCCCATGAGATCCGCGCCGGCCAGCATAATAATCCAGTATATGATATAACAAACACGACCTTCTCCGTGACATCCAGTGCCGAGATAACATCTCCCAGTTCCGGCGAGGGATACGTGGGTGACGAGGTCACATTAAAAATAACCGGCGGCGAGGCGGATGCCGATGATGTCAGCCTGCGCTACTACTATACCAGCAGCAGCTACGAGACAGTAGCCGATAACCTGGAGACCGACGAGTATGGCTCACTGACCATAACCTTCACCGTGCCCGCCTCCACCAGGGGCTCACATGACCTGAAGCTGTACGAGAATGATGTCCTGGTCATGTATGCGCCCGACTTCGAGGTACTGAGGGAAATTACAACAACGCCCAGCACGGGTTTCGTTGGTGACAGCGTCACCGCCTCCGGCACCGGTTTCAGTGGCGGGAGGACTGACATCAAGCTGAAGTTCGACGGCGAGACCGTGCTCAGCAACATCGCATCCGATAGCAGGGGGAGCTGGGGACCGGTAAGCTTCGTCGTGCCTTCACACATACAGGGCACCTATGATATCGAGGCCTACCTCGGCAGCGCCAGCACTTCCGTGGCATCAACCGAGTTCACGCTGAGCCCAAAAATTATATTAAGCCCGGTCACCAGCACCGGCTCCCCGGGCCACGTGGGGCAGGCAGTAAATGTCTCGGGAAGTGGCTTCAATGCCAATATTCCTTTAACTTTAAGCTATGATGGCGCCACGATAGGCAGCGTTACCACCAGCGCCACCGGCACCTTCAGCGGCGTCAGCTTTATCGCTGCCCACGCCCAGACTACGCACACCACAAACCACCCGGTGCAGGCTACCTATGGGGCCAGCGCCATAGCAAGCACCAACTTCGTCATGGAGTCGACGGCGCCGGCCAAGATAACCCCGACTTCTCCCCTGAATGGTAAGCGAACGGGCATCCTGGGCAGTTTGCTCGGAAAGGTCCGCCCCACATTCAGCTGGCCCACCATAACCGACACCAGCGGAATCAAGCACTATGAGCTGCAAATATACCAGGTGGGAATTTATAACAGCAGCACCAATATCACTCCCGTATTTTCATCACCCCTGGTCATCCTGCCGGCAGAGACCCAGGCCGGCACCAACAGCACCAGCTATACCCTGGCCGGGGAGTATTCCCTGCCCTACGGCAGCTACCAGTGGCAAATAAGAGCCGTTGATGGAGCCCTGAACACCGGCTCGTGGTCGGATGTCCAGACCTTCCGCGCCGGCTATATGCCCCAGTGGGCGGCCATCGCCGCTGTTGTCCTGGCAATAGCACTCATTGTCGGGCTGGTATTCTACATCAGGTCAAGGAGCAAATATTACTACTAGGCCCCCACTGCCAGTAATTCAGTTGTCTCTCAAAAATGCCCCTGTCCTTGCGGCGAGAGGCACTATGGCGATATAATTTTGGCATAACCGCAGGAGGAAATAAATAATGAAATTAACTGTTATCGGGTTAGGGCAGTGCGGCTCGCGTATTGCCGACCAGTTTGCTCGATTAAATAGCAAGGCCCGCCGCGAGCGCAAGGCGGTCATTGCTCCCAACATCATCGCCGTGAATGCCGACCAGGCGGACCTGACCGGACTGAAATACATCCAGACAGACCACAAGCACCGCATACTCATCGGCTTGCGCCAGACGCATGGCCACGGCGTGGGCAAGCTAAACGAGCTGGGGGCGGAGCTGGCCCGGGCGGACGGCGATAAGATCGTGGATGCCATCAAGTCCAACCCTTATTTCTACCAGACACATGCCTTCCTGCTCATCGCCGGCACTGGCGGAGGCACGGGCTCAGGTTCATTGCCCGTGGTGGCCCAGATGATCAAGGAGCGCTATATCAATAAGCCCCTGTTTGTCCTCGCCGTATTGCCCTTCGAGCACGAGCAGGACACCGAATCACGAACCCTGTACAACACGGCCACCTGCCTCAAGTCCACCTATGACATCGTCGATGCTGTATTTCTCGCCGATAACCAGAGATATGTCGAGAAGGATGCCAGCCTGGTCAACAATATCGAGAAGATTAACCGTCAGATCGCCGAGCCGTTCTACGACCTGATGTGCGCCGGCGAGGTAACGCAGGCCAAGTATGTCGGCACGCGCACCGTTGACGGCGGCGACATCATGGCATCACTGGAGGGCTGGACCGCCATCAGCACCGGCAGGGTTACCCTGCCCAGCTTCCGCTTTCCGTGGGAAATCAATAAGAAACACTTCCGTGACAAGGCGCTGGAAAGCTCCCGGGGAACACAGGCGCTGGAAGCCACCGTGGGGGATATGTCGGTATCAGTCAACCCCAGGGACGCCGGGCTTGCCCTGTATCTCACTGCCGGTCCAGCAAAAGAGATGAGCATGGACATGGTGCAGAATATCAGCGGCTATATCAAGGAGATCGCACCCCAGGCTGTTATCCGGGGAGGAGATTTTCCCGGGGAAAAGCATTTCATCGATGTCACCCTGATATTATCCCAGCTGGCCTTCGTGCCCCGCATCAAGGAAATCTATGAGAAGGGCACGATTTACGGGCAGGATCACCAGATACAGCTGGATGAGATTCACGGGAAGATAGATGCGCTGGCCCAGCTCGGCAAGGATCTGCCCACACTGTAACCAGGGGTTAGAAAATCACTTGCAGAAGCTCGGCAATACCCCAGCCGAGAAGGCCGCAGGCAGGAAAGGTCAGTATCCAGGCAAGAACGATTTTTCTTACTATGCCCCATCTTACCGCAGATAGACGCCTGGTAGACCCCACTCCCATAATGGCGGAGCTGGCACAGTGCGTGGTGCTGACCGGAATACCGAAGTGCGAGGCGACTTCAATAACCGCTGCCGCAGATAGATTGGCGGCGAATCCACCAGCAGGCCGCAGCGTGGTCACCTTCAATCCCAGGGTCTGGATGACCCGCCAGCCACCAAATGCCGTTCCCATGCTGATGGCAGTGGCCGAGACCAGGATGGCCCACACCGGAATATAGAACTCGCTGTAGCCATAGTATGCCATCAGTGCCATAGAAATAACGCCAATGGGCATCTGCCCATCATTCTTGCCATGGCTGTACGCCAGGAAGGCAGCAGAGAGGATTTGGGCATTGGTGAAGAACAAGCGCACCCTGTTGGGAGCTTTATGGCGAAAGGCCCACATAATACCCACCATGACCAGGAAGCCTCCACCAAAGCCCAGTATCGGCGCAATGGCTACCGCCGACATCACCCGGGTCAACACGTGCCACACGATGGCGACAGAGCCCGCCTGGGCGATGCCCGCCCCCACCAACCCCGCTACCAGTCCATGTGTCAGGCTAACAGGCATGCCAGCATACGTGGCCAGTACTCCCCAGATGACAATTG
>JAUXIH010000076.1 GCA_030621105.1 Dehalococcoidia bacterium
GATAGTAAACCGCTGTAACTACCAAAGCTAGCATCCCCGTGATTACACCTACAGTGGTAAAGTTAAGCTCAAAGCCAAATATCCCCTCAAGTGAGAATAATAAAAGCAAGTAAGCGGCAATACCAACGATGCCCAGAGTTGTCCATGCCAGCCCTCGGCGCAAAACCACTCTCACATCCACCAACTGATGTCTCACCGCAGCATAGGTCAAAATACAGGCACAGGTAAGATTGCCAATATGATTAAACGGAAACTGCCTACCATAGGTGGTGATACTGCTACCAATAAAGAGGGTTAGAATGGAGATACCGACTATTAAATAGACAATTTGATTACGCCTTACTGGGTCAGCTAGAGTCCCGAGCCTTCGCATCAAAAAATATATATCCTTGCTGACTAAAATGAAAAGCAAGAGACCCAAAAGGTAAATCCAATTGCCGTACTCGGGAATAAGACTCTCAGCGGTAATAATGACATTCTCTGGAATATAACCCAGCAGCACCAAGACAGCACCCACTACCGGTATGGCATAGGCAAAGGGAAATCCAAAGCTTCCGACTCGATAGAAAGAATATGTAAAATAATGGAGCTGCACCGATGCCCATAGGAAAATGCAGATAACGGCTTGAACCAAAAACACTTTATACGGCATAAAGAAAGAGCTACGGCATAAGAAATCGGTGAGGCCCCACAGAATAGCGACCATCAGATACCAGACAAGAAGTCGCTGCTGCCTTGTCCACGGGCGGTTGCCAAGCAGAATAACAAATAGTGGAATAAAGGCAACCGCGGCGATTAAGGGAACTAAGCAATAAATATTCATATTTGAGGCAATTATTACCCCAAATCTAAAAAGCTGTCAAGAAAGTGTACTCGTCCAGACGATTAATCACATCACCTCCATCCTCCGAGATTGCTTCGGCACTAAAGTGCCTCGCAATGGCAAAAAGAGGTATCATCGCGAGCTCCTCCTTCTCCGTCATTGCGAGCCGAAGGCGCGGCAATCTCACCTGGGGGATTGCTTCGTCGCAAAGCTCCTCGCAATGACACAAAGAGGTCCTAGGGCTTGTTCTTAAATTGAACTGGGGAATGCCCTCATACTTTGAGATGTCACCCATCTATTTGAACGAGAGCAGAAGGGTTAAAATGACAGGGTTGGTCAGCAAAGCAAAGAGGCGTGCAATCGCTTAAAGCAACTACACGCCTCAATCACCAAACTACTTTTGATATTATCGGGTAGTCATGGTCTCAGCTTCAGCCACAACTTCCGCCTCAGGTACAGCTTCCACCTTAGTTCCCAACAGGGAAAGCACCTTTTCCGAGGGATTGATATGAGGCGGCTTTATGTGAGCCAAATCGGCGCCCTCAGCCCGCCGCTGAGAAATATAATTAGAAAACGCACCCTCAGGTAGTAAAGTGACCTCTATCGGGTTTGAGCCAAGCATATTTCCCAGGCCACTGTAAAAGAAGCCTCTATCTAATTTCTCAAGTTGCTCATACACCGCTGTGGCTACACCTTTTTCACTGGCAATATAGTTGTCCTTTAGCTCAAGGTAAAGATGTAATATCGGTCTTTCTCCAACTTCCTTGCGCACTGTCCAATCTTCATAAGGAATACTTGTGTTTTCAATTGCCTGCCAGATTGCTTTTTCCGTCAATCTGAAAAAGCCAGCAATATCAATAAGCTCGTCAGCCCTACTCGCGAAAGTCATCTGCGGAATATCAATATTGAGCTTCTCATTGCGCAGCGAGGTTATCTTAACTATATCACCCACTCTATATCTAATCATCGCGCCGCCATGAAAATTGGTGACAACTATCTCGTAATGCTCACCGGCTCTCACTTCATCCAGCAATACAGTTTCTGGCTGATAAGAATGGTCAAGCTGCCATTTGAAATGCTCTTCTTCAGGGATGAACTCCAGAAAGTTGAGGTTGGGGATAAAAGTCATGCCCTCATAGTCCCATGTCTGGGTAGCTATGACGCAACCTTCGGTACAGCTATAGGTGTCTAAGGGATACCTCCCCCATAATTTCTTCACTTTTTCTTTGAGCACAACGCTGTCGGCACCACCGCTCATTATCCCCCTAACTGACCATAGGTCTTTAGGCAGCATGGGGCGGTGAGCTAGTTTACTCTTAACCAGTCCTTTGGCTAAACGAAATAATGTTTTGGGTTGAGATAGCAAAGGGATAATATCTACCTTGCCTGACTGCCGCCGGCTAAGATTCTCCCCAACAGCAACCAAAACGATGGGTAAACCAAAGAAGAAATCGAGCCCTTGGGATAGAGCCTGCTGAAAGCCAAGTTCTATCCTGCCCTCAAAAGACATCTCCTCCGCTTCCTCTAAGGGAGGCAAATAATCCGGAGCAAGCTCTTCTTTCATGATATAAGTAAAGACACCCGAAGTATAGGACCTCGGGGCTACAGTATAGACAATCTTGGGATGTTTCTTGAGCGAAGAGACATCACCTCTTCCCTGACAACTGGCAAAAATTCCGATTCCAAACATCAATATTCCCAGCTCATGACAAAGCTCAGAGCTGAGAGGGACCCACTTATAAGGGGTCAATTTAAAGGGATATTCAGCAGACCTGCCTGTGCTATGTTGCCACAAAACGGGCTTTATCGGCAGCACATCCTCCCTCCGCTCCAAAAGCTCAGGACAATAATCAGCATAAGTAGTTAGCGGCACCCACTCCCGAAATTCCTCTACGGTTCTGGGCATGGTGCCACGCATAATCTTGTTGCCCAGCTCACATCTATTTAACAGCTCCAATTGCTCCAGCAACAGCCTTTTCTGAATAGCCATAAACCGTTCCAAACTGAGGTCAATGAAGCCGCAGCACATTTGCCATAGCTCTTCATGCTCACCCTGAAGAAAGAGTTCAATTGATTTTGACATAAAAACACCTCCCAAGCACAATTTCCAGCTACAAACACTATGACAGGGTATATCTAACTTGGGAAGTGATTAATTTCTAGAAGATAGTTCTATTAAATCTGTGTGAGGGATTACGAGGGATTAGCGAGGGAAACTTGAGGGGTCTTTAGGAGTTTTTACCTTTGCTGCCCAGAGCCTGCAATTTTCGGCTCAGCTCTTCAAATCCTCTGTCCTTCGGCTCTTTGCCCAGCTCCAGCCCATAACTGAGGAAGAATTCCAAAAAGTTGCGCAGCAGCTCTTTCACGCCCTGTTCAAACTGCTGAAATTCTTCCCTGGTAATGCAATTATTCTGTCCCTTGGGCCGCTGTGCCAGCTGATTATCAATAAGGAAGTTTATGAATTCCGAGTAGCTCATGTCGCCACGGTTTTCATCTACCTTCCTTATCAGCTCAGCATCTACTATTAACATCCTTTTTTCTGGCATAGGCAAACCCTCCATTACATTAAAATTTAGGGGTGCCCCGGAAATTCCCATCTTTGGAGCCTACCCCAAAAAAGCTAAACAGGCGAATCAAACTTCAAAAAATTAGCCTTCAACTCGCAAGGTCAAGCACTTCTAATACACTATCTATGCTCTTGAGCAATGCAAATCCCTTCTCAGTCACTTGATAGGTAACTACTGGATTGCCCACCTCCACTCTATCTATGAAACCATGACCCAGGAGAAAGCCCAGATATTTCTGCAGCTGACTATAGCTCATGTTAGCGCTGTACATAATCTCAGTCTTGCCAGCACCGTTTTCACCCACCCTCAACATATCGGCTATTATCTCGACGTTGGACCTGCGGTGATTCAGCTTCACTACCTTCCCCCAGGACTTTCTGGCTAATACCATTGTACTATGCTCCGAGAAAGAGGTGTCAATAGGTCAGCCAAAAAAATTTTGGAAAAAATAACGCCGCCCAGGCAAGGATATCACAGCTTAAGACTTGGCATAGGTGGTGACGAGTCTCTGAGCTTTCCATACGGCACGCTCCATGGTTCCCAGAGGCACCAGCTCTATTTCAGACTCTACACCCAATCTCTGATTGAACGCCGCCTCAGTCTTCCTCTTTAAAGCCTCAAGATCCTTGACTTGGGATTCCACTTCCACCTTAACCTTCAACTTTTCCAATTCCCCAGGCTTGTCGGCAATTATCTGATACTCCTCTCCCAATCCCGGGACGTCAGCTACCACCTCTTCAACATCAGAGGGATAAACTCTCTTTCCAGCCACTTTGACACTGAAAGCAATCCTCCCCTTGATTGGAGACATTTTAGGCAGAGTTCTACCACAAGCACAGGGCTCATAGGGAAGCAAACTGGTTATATCGGAAGCTCTCCACCTGATAAGAGGCAACGCCTCTAAGGTTAGAGTAGTAACCACAAGCTCTCCATCTTTTCCTGGACCGAGTGCCTCTTGAGTTTCAGGGTCGATAATCTCAAATAGACATTTATCGGCGAAAATATGAAGTCCTTTCCTTTCATCGCATTCGCAGGCGGTGAGGGCACCCATGTCACTAGTTGCGTAAGCCCTCGGTAAAAAAGTGAGCCCCCATCTGGCTTCCATTTTCTTAGTAAATGAATCGGCCCAACCTTCCCCTATTCCCCACGCTCCTCGTACTTTAGTATCTCTAATGCTAATACCAAGCTCTTCTGCTCGCCTCAAATACTGCACCAGCAGAGCAAGGCCATCAATGACTATAGTGACGTTCATCATTTTAGCCAACTTTATCTGATTATCCATATTGCCTCTGCCGGCACAAATTGTTAAATTGGATGCCCCCATCTTAGTGCAGGCTACGCCGAAACACTCATACATTGGCCTTATTTGAACAATGTCCCCGGGGCGTATACCCACCATCCAAAATGCCCTGCAATTTTTGTTAACCATTTCTTCCCAGTCTTTTGCCGTGCGAGGGAAAGGGCTAGGTGTGCCAGTAGTGCCACCACTAGAGCAAACTTTGTATACTTCAGAGGTTGGAACTGTTATTCTTTCCGTAACTGGAGCAGCTCGAAATTCGCTATCTTTAAGCAAAGGCAACTTTGTAATGTCGTTAAGTGCGTTTATATCCCCGGGCTTTACCCCAGCGGCATCAAACCTTCGCCTATAAAAAACGCTCTTCTCGTAAGCTCTGCCTATCACTTCTTGCAGCCGCTTTAATTGCAGCTTTTTCAAAGCACCCAAAGGCATTGTCTCTATTTCCAGGTCCCAATACTTTCTCTCTGCCATTAAATCATTACCTCCTAGATTAAATTATTACCTCGCACTCCAGAAACTTTATCTCCCCTTGAAGAGGTTAAAGAACCTATCTTGATACTCGCGAAATAGACCCCACCGCCTTAGTTCTACAACCAATTGAGGCGCTTTGGAGGGGTCTCGCCTGGCTTCCTCAAAAAGCTCATCAATGTAACTCCGCGCATCCCCAGGAACTCCAGCCTCATCCACATTGAGAAGCCCGCTTCTCTCCAGTTCAACCACATTTCGATACACCGAGCTTCTGGTCAGTTCATAAGTAAACTTGAGCAGCGATACATCCCACAGCTCCTCAACTCCCCTGATGATAACACTCAATGG
>JAUXIH010000112.1 GCA_030621105.1 Dehalococcoidia bacterium
TACTTTCGCCAAGAGCCTGTCATACTCAACATTCACTCTATGCTGTATCTTCTCTATCAACTCTGGAGTAAGGTGCCTGAATCTTCCCTGGAGTTTCAGATACTCTTCGACAGGACGTAGCTTCTGGGGCTTGACATTCAGGGTATACTTTTCGTTCTCCACTTCATACAGGGGAAAGACCGCTGTTTCTACTGCCAACTTGCCAAGAGTTATAGTCATGTTAGAGGGTATCCGCCAGCCCGTAGGGCAAACAGTGAGAACGTGAATATAGGAAGGACCCTCAATACTTGCCGCCTTCTTCACCTTGTTCATGAGATCAAAAGGATAACTAGGACAAGCAGTCGCGACATAGGGGATATCGTGAGCTATAGCTATAGCTGGCATATTCTTCTTCCATGTAGGCTGTCCAGAACTAACTTTACCTGCAGGTTGCGTAGTCGTTGATGCTCCGAAGGGCGTAGCACTTGACCTCTGGATACCAGTATTCATATAGGCCTCATTATCCAGGCAAATATAAAGGAAATCATGCCCTCTCTCGAAGGCTCCTGACAGCGCCTGAAGCCCAATATCAGAGGTAGCTCCATCTCCCCCCATGGCAACACACTTGATTTTTTTATCAGGCATCTTGCCTTTCTTTATCATAATTTTCAGCCCTGCCTCCACCCCAGAAATTTCAGCAGCTGCATTTTCAAAAATGGTATGCAGCCAAGGAATACGCCATGAGGTATAAGGAAGTGGCGTAGTGCAAACCTCATCACATCCAGTTGCCATAGCCATGATAAAGTTCTCGCCCAGGGCTTTCCCCACAAGGCGAATAGTTAAAGCTTCAGCACAACCAGGGCAAAAGCTATGTCCTGGCGCAAGACATTCCTTCGTGCTTACCAGATTTTTACCAAATTTTATAACGCCTTGTTCCATTACAAATCCCGAATACCACTCACTTCGCCACGCACCCCCACCGTCTCAAAAAGCTCAGGTGAACCTTTTGCAGCAACCTCCCTCCCTCGGTCGAGAACATACCCAAAGTCCTCCTCTGCCATATCTCGCCCCCCAAGACCACCAACAAAGCTGACCACAACTGGCCTCTTGGGCTCAGAAAATAGCGCCGACCTGACTTCTGAGCACACTGGGCCACCCTGGCCACCAAAGGAAATACTGCGATCCAGAACAATAAGAGTATCAGCCTCCTTTACAGCCTGCCGAAATTCGGTAAAGGGGAAAGGCCTCCAAAGACGTAAGCTGACAAGTCCCACTAACTCCCCCCTGTCTCTCCGGGCATCAATCACCATCTTAGCCGTCTCAGTAAAGCTTCCCATTGTCAATAACAAAGTCTTGGCTCCCTCAACCCTGTAAATCTCGACAGGACGATAATGGCGCCCAAACATATCACCAAACTCCTGCCATCCTTGAAGCAGTATATCTTTTGATTTCCGCAGCGCTACCTCCTGAGATATCTTGGTTTCAGTATATATATCAGGCGCAGCAAAGGCTCCATGTGTAGCAGGTTTATCAGGGTTTAGGACAAACGGATAATGAAATGGAGGAAGAAAACTATTTACCACCTCTTGCTCAGGCAAAATTACCGCTTCCGTCACATGGGAAAGGGTAAAACCATCAAGGTTCACCATGACAGGCGTTAACACTCTGGAATCCTCAGCAACACGGAAACCCCAGAGCACCAAATCAAATGCCTCCTGATTATTCTGAGCAAACACCTGAATCCAGCCTGTATCCCTGACCGACATGACATCGGAATGGTCGCCCCAAACGCTCAACGGCGCAGAAAGTGCCCTGTTAGCAATAACCATAACCATGGGGTATCGCATAGACGAAGCCACATACACAACCTCGTGCATAAGTTCCAATCCCTGGCCAGCAGTAGTAGTAAACGTGCGAGCACCAACTGCAACAGCCCCCAGACACGCGCTTAATGCCGAATGCTCCGACTCCACAGGTATATAAGCAGCACTAAGCTCACCATCAGCTACCATCTCAGCCAGTCGTTCAGGAATATGAGTTTGAGGTGTAATGGGATAAGCAGCAATAACATCAACATCAGCCATGCGAACCGCTTCAGCAACAGCGTGAGAAGCCTCTAACGCTACACGGCAACTCATTTCTCCTCCTCCTCTACCATAACAATAGCCCCCTTCTTGGGACAAACATTTTCACAGATACCGCATCCCTTGCAATAAAACAAGTCGACATCATAATAACCATCATCAAGAATCTTTATGGCTGAATCAGGGCAATGAAGCCAGCACAAACCACATTTAATACATATACCCTTATCAAAAACAGGCCTTTCTGTCCTCCAGTCACCAGTACCGCGCTCAGCACTGTTACCAGGCTCAGTCACTATATTGCCAACTTCCAGGTCTCTCCAGGTTAGTTTTTTCGTCATAAATTACTCCATGATTGCAACTTCATCATAAGCTCTCTTCAGAGCATCAATGTTACCCCCAGCCCGAGAGCCAAATCTCTCATGCAACTGCTCGACCAGAGAATCCAGCTTAACTACATCAACAACTCTCAGAAAGGCGCCAATCATCGCTGTATTCGTGATGGGTAAACGTATTGTTTCTCTGGCTATAGTGGTGGCATCAACAACAGCTAAAGTCCAATTGTAGCCAAACTCGGACTTTATCTCCCCAGGTGTCTTCTTGGAATTTATTATAATCTTACCATCTGCCTTGAGGCCTGACGTTACGTCAGTCGCACGGAGCAGGGTAGGATCAATAACTACTACAACATCAGGTGTATAAATGTTTGTCCTTAGCCTGATGAACTCATCACTTATTCTCAAAAAGGCTTGGAGTGGAGCACCTCTCCTCTCTGGGCCAAAGCTCGGAAACGACTGGGCATATTTTCCCTCAGCTATCGCCGCACGAGCAATCAACTCCGCCGAGGTTACGGCTCCCAAGCCACCCCTCCCATGCCACCGCACTTCAATTAACTTACTATCCAACTATCACCTGCTCAAGACATCCCGTGATTACGACTTAGTCTGTTGTAGTAAAATATTCGCCAATTCTAATTTATCCCAGCGGTATAAACAACTAATTCGAGATATACCCCTGAAGGGATTCGAACCCTTGCACCTGGCTCCGGAGGCCAGCGCTCTATCCTCTGAGCTACAGGGGCAGATAAGCAATAATAGCATCAGGCTATCAGGAGGGTCAAAGCAGGAAAATAAATAACCCGCTCTTATCCCGAGCTGGCTTGAAATAGCAAATATGAACCAATTACGAACAAGGCAAGTAATACTGGTGTATACCAGCTGGCAACGCCATAAATCTTATGTTGCCTTGGTAACTTAATGCCAGCGATAACAAGCAGACTCATGATCAACGCCGCACTGGCAGTGAAAACATGGTAGTTCGCTACCGCAGAGAACAACGAGCCTTGGCGATAGGCTACGTCAATCGGACCCAGCATTGCAATATCAAGCATATTGGCTCCAAGCACATCAGCCACCGCCATATCAACTGCCCCTATGCGCAGAGCACTTATAGCAACCACCAGCTCCGGCATCGATGTCGTAATGGCTAGGAACAAACTGCCAACGAAGCTAGCATGCCAACCAGTAGCCACCACAATTGCATCACCAATAAATGCTAACCATATTCCAGCACCAACAACTCCTGCTGCTGCCAGCGCAAACCTGAAATATACCCCCCTCATAGAAAGATCATCATGAGCAAGAACAGTGACAGGCTTAAGGGACAACTGGTGCTCGTAATCAGAGGCAAATATCTGTTTCACGCCAATCACGTACAACGCTACAACAATGATACTGGCTATACTTATCCATCCTGCGAACAAAGATGGAAGCTGGCTAGCTAGAGTGATACCTCCCACAGTTGTAGCAAGTAGTAATGCCCCCCACCCAGCCAACAACAC
>JAUXIH010000131.1 GCA_030621105.1 Dehalococcoidia bacterium
CTTCCATCACCTGACAAGTAACGAAAGTAGATAGTGTTGCTCGTAGCTCCCTTCACAAACAGATAAAGCCTATCTCTGAAGGTCACCAGGGCTGGGGAGTCGCTGGTAGCCCCTGAGAGTGTGTACCACCCACTCCAGGTGCCACTGGTATTCATGTAACGGTAATAGATATTGTTGGTGGTAGCCCCCCTTACCGCCATATATAGCCTGTTGCTATAAACCGCTAACGCTGGGGAGCAGGATGTAGCTCCCGAAATGGGTGTCCAAGCGCCCCAATCAAACCACTGTCCTCTGGAGTTGATATAAATGGTGTTGCTCGAGGCCCCTTTTACCGCTATGTACTGACGACTGTTGAATACAGCTACGGCTGGGCTACAGGCTGTGCCTCCAGGTAGGGTCTGCCAGCTGGGTTGCGTGGAACCAGAATATGTCCTGTATTTTACATAAATGCTACTACTTGATGCCCCTTTTACGTAGGTATACATCCGATTAAGGGGTTGGATGCCGGTAACCATATATTCTACCATATAGTCACATCCTGCCCAGGGACAATAGAGATTATCTACGGCATACCATGCATCACTTGAACCATACCAGCCATAATTCATATGCATGTAATTGGTTGCCCCGGGACGGACACCATCACAAAGTATGGAATGGCCTTTAATCCTGTACTGAATAGGACGGGGAAGCACATTGTCAAACTCCTTCTTTATTTCTGCGAACCACAAAGCGGCACTGCCATAACTGCTACGATTTTTCTTTGAGGTTGTATTGGCATATTTAAAGTATGTTGGAAAGACCGTTACTGCATCAGATGTATATGCACCTGAACCGCATACGCCGTAGTACATATCAAAGGCTACCCCCATTTCATAGCAGAGCTCGGATACTGCATTTGCTTCGGTAGCAGTATATCCCCCGCTGTATGAATTGAGCATATTATCCCAGTCATACGAATCGCTGTAGGTTGCGCTGAGGCTTTGAGGTGTAGGAGTGTGATTACAAGAGTCGTCACCAGGCCAGTTCCAGGTGTGACTTCCTGTACCTCTGTAAGGGTATTTCCAGAAGTTCGCGATCTGCGATGCCGCTGTGGCAACACAGCCCACCAGGGTGCCCGATGACGGGGAACCGCCGCCTGGACAGGTTACACAAGCCGTATCCCCCAAAGGACAGTCATCATTATATGGGACACCCTGGCCCCAGATCGATTGAACAAGGGGCCCATAGTCAGGGGCATAATCGGGAGGTCCCCCTGTTTCGCCGGCAGGCCCGGCTCCATTTCCCAAAACCCGGTCCTTCACAGCCGAAGAGATCACCTCCTCGGGTTCCCCTGCATCGCGTACAGGCCTCGGTCCATCCCCTAAAAGCCAGTCCCATGACTCCTTATTGGAAGCAGGACCGATCCCCTCCTCAGGTAATTGGTCGAGAGGACCATAATTGTTCTCCAGAAATTCAAGGGTTACCTCCATGGTATCCCTGAGCAGGGCCGGATAGCCTCCCTCCTCATCCACGTCGAAATCATATTGCGTAGAATATGATTTTACCGGCGGAAGCTGTGACAAGAGAGAAACCATAATATGCCCTTTGGGGTGGATAGAGGACTTGTATCCGAGCAAACGTCCATCCCATCCTTTAAACTCCTCCATGTCAGAGATGTAGGCATCTTCAGCCCCACCCCAGCTCCCATACCTCTCCATGATACTGGATATCCATCTATCCCCCACCTGTTTGGCATCATAAGGACCCGTTATCAATGCCCAACTTAGGGAGGGAACCAAAACCAATGATAGTATTAACGCCCCGAAAACGCTCTTACATTTTATTCTATTCATGGCACACCTCCTTACTGTTTCTAATAGTTAACCGTAATGATTTGCCCTATTTATCACCTCCTTTTTGCTAATAAGCACATTTTACTATATAGAAAACTAAATTAACGCTTACTTGGTGGTCCTGTGTCTTTATAAAAAAAGACATTATTTGCATGAATTGTCAAGTAAAACAGGCGGTAGCTTCCAACATTAGTATGTGCATCAAAGCCCTTAACCACTCCCCTAATGTATAACAATTTTTGTGGTAATCCTGCTGCTCTATGTAACTTTTTGAAAAGTAAGCTCGTATCACCCTCAACGGGATATATCTCCAGAAAATCTCCCCGTGGAGCATCAACTATACGAAACTTCTGGTAGGGTAGCATAGGATAATGATTCTTATCAAATATGTTGATAGGATCCAAATATCCCTTCACCTTAACCTCCTTTTCTTCGCAACAGAGTCGTCCTCCGCCATACCCCGATGGTCTGCAAAAAGAGTTCAACTCCTTTATGGTCATATATTCTTCCATCTTGTCAACTTCCGCTTGAGCTATTGCTACAATACACACTATAGGATAAATTATTGAAAAAAGGTATCCACAGTAATTTATATTACGAAGAGATACACTCATAAGCTTTCTCCATACCACAGCACAAAGACTTTAACAGCATTCCACCCGGATTTCACACCGCCAGCAACGATAAACGGTAACGCTTCAGCGGGTGACTTAGGGTCGAAAATTCAGGAACTCGTTCAAGAACTCACGATGCCCTAACTTTTGACGTTACCGAAATTTTCGAATTTTCGTTGCGCCACAACATGTACTATATCTGCCTAACTATACCGAATTATAAGCATCATTCCCCATCCTTTCGATGTTCTATGGTTCAGTGTCCCAAGGCTCCTTTCTTATCCTTATCCCCCCATTGCAGCAAAATCCAGGAACACAATGCCAATAAGCCTCCTCCGATGATCACAAGTCCGTGCATAACAAATCCGGCTGCCAGGGCGGCCCGTGCATCAAAGCCGAGCCAGGTGAAACCCAGGGTCCAGCCGATTTCCAGAGTACCAATGCTACCCAAAACATTGATAGGTAAAAGTTGAGTAAGGTTCGCCAGGCAGGATCCCGCTACGACATCAGCATAAGACATGTGCAAACCGACCCCGTCAAGCACAAGCCAAAACAGCGCAAACAAAGCAAGCCAGATGACGACCGTTAAGGTGGAAAGTCCCAGATGATGTAACATCCCACGCGGTTTTTCCAGTTCCGTGGAAAGCTGTTCAAAGAATTCTGTGAGACGAATAATCCACTTGGCACTAAAATCCCCTGATGTCTTTCTACGTATTAACCTTTTCAAACCTAAGCGCACACAACTTAGCAGGCTTGGTAACAGCCTCCATGATAAAACAGAAACCAAAACCAACAGGATTGCCATTGTCACTAGTAAAGACACATCAGTCCCGCG
>JAUXIH010000069.1 GCA_030621105.1 Dehalococcoidia bacterium
TAGTCCACCAGGCCATCGCACACTATCCTTACCAACTTATCAGGGAAGTATCCATTGGTATCCAGCTTTATCGCTAACCCTAACTGCCGTAATCTTTTCAAGAAAGCGATAAGTTTCTCACCATTTATCAGAGGTTCTCCCCCCGTAATCTCCACTCCATCAACAAACCCTTTCCTCTCTTCAAGAGAATTCAACACCTCTTCCGGGTCTATGGAGTCCAGATCCTTATATCCAGTCACAAGGCTGGTATTTTGACAGAAGGGACACCTGAAATTACACCCACCAAGGAATACTATAGACGCAATCCTGCCAGGAAAATCAATCAGGGATATTTGTTGAAAACCACAAATCTTCACCTGCGAAGCCCCTCATCAACTCACTGAAGCAGGAATTTTATATTCACTCCTCTGCCGAAACTCTTCCTTCTTTCCCGCATTCCATTGCCTAACAGGCCGGAAAAAGCCTACTATCCGGGAATAAACCTCAGTCGGTCGTCCACATTGGGGACACTCAAAGTGCTCTCCGGTGATATAGCCATGCGTAGGGCAGATAGAAAATGTTGGCGTTAGAGTAAAGTATGGCAAGCAGAAGCGTTCGGTGATACGCTTCACAAGCAGTTTGGCCGCCTCAGGATCATCTATCTTCTCACCCATAAAAATATGAAAGACTGTGCCTCCAGTATACATAGTCTGTAGATCATCCTGGTGTTGTAGCGCTTCAAAAACATCGCCTCCCTGGGTCACAGACAACTGGGTAGAATTAGTATAATATGGTTCTGTCTCTCCCGAGGTAACGATATCAGGAAACCTTCCCTTGTCCAATCTTGCCAACCTGTAACTTGTGCTCTCAGCCGGAGTAGCCTCCAAGTTGTACAAACTTTGAGTTTCCTTCTGAAATCCTGCCAGGGTATCTCTCATGAAAGAAAGTACATCTATCGCCAACTTCCTTCCCCTGGCACTGGAAATAGCTTCCCCAAGAAAGTTCAGACACGCCTCATTCATGCCAATAAGTCCAATGGTAGAGAAATGATTCCCCCAGTAATTACCACTGATTTCCTTCACCGCGGACAGATAGAACTTGGAATACGGATAAAGCCCATCTTCAGTAAATCGCTCTATCACCTTCTTCTTAATTTCAAGACTATCCTTAGCTAGAATCATAAGTTTGCTCAATCTTGAAAAGAACTCTTCCTCGTTATGAGCAAGATAGCCAATTCTGGACATATTGATGGTCACGACGCCAATGCTTCCAGTAAGCGGATTAGAACCAAAAAGCCCTCCCCCACGCCTTTTAATCTCACTGAGGTCCAATCTCAATCTACAACACATACTTCTGGTATCTTCTGGCTTCATATCGGAACTAACAAAGTTGGCAAAATAAGGAATACCATACTTGGCAGTCATTTTCCATAAAGCATCCAGCTTTTCATTGTGCCAATCGAAGTCACGGGTAATGTTATATGTCGGAATAGGGAAACTGAAAATGCGCCCCTTGGCATCTCCTGCCATCATAATCTCACAGAAGGCCTGATTAATCATGTCCATCTCCAGCTGAAAGTCACCATAAGCAACATCCAGCAACTCTCCACCAACAATAGCAGCCTCCTCCTTTAGCGTAGGGGAAGGCTCCAAATCAAATGACAGATTAGTAAAAGGAGTCTGGAAACCAACTCTCGTGGGAACATTAAGATTAAAGATAAACTCCTGGATTGCCTGTTTCACCTCTTCATAGCTCAGATTATCGCTGCGAATAAACGGAGCCAAGAGTGTATCAAAGTTAGAGAACGCCTGAGCTCCCGCTGCCTCACCCTGAAGGGTATAAAAGAAATTAACTATTTGCCCTAATGCGCTGCGCAGATGCTTAGGAGGAGCGCTCTGCACCTTGCCCTCAACTCCCTTAAAACCCTGAAGCAACAAATCCTTCAAGTCCCAGCCACAGCAATAAGCCCCCAGAATTCCCAAGTCATGAATATGAAAATCTCCGCTGGAGTGAACATCCCTTATCTCAGGAGGATATATACTACCAAGCCAGTAACGAGATACAATCTCAGCGGACACGTAATTATTGAGCCCCTGGAGGGAGTAATCCATGTTGCTGTTTTCATTTACCCTCCAGTCCACTCTCCCCAGATAATCATCAACAATCTTCCTGGCATTCTCCAACAGCTTCTTAGAATCCCTCAACTTGGCGTGTTGATCTCGATAAAGAATATAAGATTTGGCCGCTTCAACATATCCGTTCTCGATAAGTATTTCCTCAACAAGATCCTGAACTTCCTCCACTGTAGGAACGCGCCCATCACGGCAGGTAATCTTCAGAACAGAAACCACTTTCTGAGACATATCCTCAGCCTTAGTTCTGTCCCCACAATCAACAGACTTAAACGCCTTAAATACAGCTTCAGTTATCTTGCTGGACTCAAAAGTAACGAGACGCCCTTCCCTCTTCCTGATATGTTTAATCTCATATCCTGTCATCACCCTATGAACCTCCTATAATTGCATCCCAGAATGGAACTTTGTGTGCCCTGACTTCTTTCCAAGGAGCACTGAATAACAATAAAACCAGCTTGATTCTAATAAGACAAGCCCCTCCCTTTCAGTCTAGCAAACACCATATATTGCTGTCAACATAGTTAACACCACTACATATGGAAAAATAATATAAACTTTAACTATATTTCTCCAGCTATATTTTCACGATAATCACCCACCCGATAAAGAATCGCGCTTCTGAAACAGGCAATATATGCGCTATAATCTCCTCTGGATAATGCCTGTAGATATTTCGCAACTTTTCGCCAGAGAAATCAAGCCATCGCTTGGTTGTACCGAGCCTGTTGCTATTGGCTATGCCACCTCTTTAGCCTACAACGCTATTCTGGGTAGAATTCCCAACTGGCTAAAGGGCAAAATTCCTATCACATACGTCACAGACCTATATCCACAGGATGTGGAAATCGATAAAATCGAGATATCGCTAAGTCAAGGAATATTTAAAAACTCCCTGGCGGTAGGAATTCCCCGGGCCGAGGGTGATAAAGGAATCGCTATCGCTGCCGCCATGGGAATATTTTCCTTTCCCCAGGAAGAAGGGGAGGAGCTTGCCTTATTCCACACAATCAAGCCAGAGGATATGGATAAAGCGAAGCTGCTAACAACAAAAGTAAGTATCCACTTGCTTGGCAAGCAGGAGAAAAGTAGCAATATCCAAATACGATCTCTGGTCCAGGCAACTCACAAGCATGATTCAGGGAGAACTTTCTCCGGCACAGCAACGATTGCGGAAACCCATAGTAATGTCACATCGCTTCACACCCAGGATTCACTGGGGCACATAGCCAAAATACCTTATGGCAAGAAAGCAACGGTGACCGAGAGAAACAACGACATTATAGAGAGCCTAAAAGCAATGACTGTCTCCGAACTTACTGCTGCCATCAACAACCTTCCCGATAGTGTCACGGAAAAGATGCTGGAAATGATAGAAATGAATATGGCAATATCAGAAGAGGGGTTAAGAAGACCCAGAGGATTGAAAATTGGTGCCAATTTAAATGCCCTGATGAGTGAGGGCTATCTGGGCAACGATTTAATTACATCTGCCCAGATTATGCTCGCATCAGCCTCCGATATAAGGATGAATGGCTCTGATTTTCCTGTAATGAGCTGTGCTGGCTCAGGAAATCAAGGACTGACTGCCAGCCTCCCCCTTATAGCCGTAGCACAAAAATATAACTACAACGTAAAAGAGTTACTCAGGAAGCAACATGGTGGACACCTGTCAGCAACAGACAAAACCAAGCTGAATAAGCTTATCAAAGCCCTTGCTCTGTCCAATATCATCACCTGCTATATGACCTATCATACAGGATACTTGTCCGCTTTATGCGGCTGCGCAATAAAAGCAGGTATCGGAGCTACTGCTGGCATCGCTTATCTACTGACAGAATCAACTAAGTGTGTGGAAGACGCAATTCAGAATATGGCAGGGAATGTTACAGGCATCATCTGTGATGGAGGAAAGGAAGGCTGCTCACTCAAACTAACCACTGCTGCCTCAGCAGCAATACAAAGCGCACTGTTGTCCACTAAAGGAGTTCAGATACCATCAGACAACGGAATTATCGGGAAAAATGTAGAGGAGACCATACATAATATCGGTAGGATTTGCCACTCCATGAAAGCGACGGATGATGAAATCATACAAGTCATGATTGAGAAGACAAGCTAAGTCTACTCCAGGTCAATAATCCTGTAATTTATCCCCTCCTCCCCCAAGCTTTGTGCTAAAGCAGGAACTGCATCAGCAACACAAACAAGGGCAACAAACAAGCCACAGTGGGCAGCCTCGATAGCAGCCTCCTTAGCCCCATAGAGGTAAACGGACTCCAGGCCTATTTGTCTCAGTGCTACCAGAGCCTCGATGCCTATAGCTCCAACATGCTTCACTTTATTAACTTCGATTCGCAGCCTGTCGAGATTAGTATTCCTCGAGCCTCCTCTTTGCACACTGGGAATCTTGCATATAATAATTTCTCCAGCCTCCAAAGAAATTAGACCTTCCACGTCAGAAACTCCAACATCCCAACCATGATCGGCCGATGATATAGCTACTCCTTTCGCCCCCCCTCCTCCATCATAAGTAGAAGCAAATAACAGTCCATTCTCCATATACAGTGATACTTGCTGTCCCCCGGATAGATCGCCAGCAGCTATGGCTGTAGATGTGGATATATCTCTTACCACCCTACTCACAAATGTAGAGTATCCTTGTAATTCCCTGGACATCCTTAATATCCAATCCACTCCTTCCCGGGTCACCCTGTACTGGGAACGACCTTGCGAACTAAGCCAGCCACAGCTCACCATCTCCCGGACATATCCAGATACTGCTTGCGCCGTGATGTTTATCTGACGAGCAACTTCCCTCTGTTGTATATTGGGTTGTTTTCTAGCTATCTCCAGCAATATCTGAAACTTGGTAGCCAGATTCTTGCTTCTCAATATCTGTGCCATGGTCGAATTATACCATCAGATGTGGCATCCCTACTTCTCTCTTAACCTTGCAAATAACGTAAGTAGTGGCATATCTTCCTCAATACACACTCACCACAGCGAGGTCGCCGAGCATAACATACCTTCCTGCCATGCTCAATCATGTGCAGATGAAATTGATACACGCTACCAGGGGGAACTCGTTGCTGCAACCATTCATGTGCCTTGGCTACAGAAGTCTCCGTATTAATCAATCCCAATCGTTTAGATACCCGAAAAACATGGGTGTCTACGGGCATACATGGTTTCCCCAGCGAAAACAACAACACGCAACTAGCTGTTTTTGGTCCTACGCCAGGCAGGTGCATTAAGTATTCTTTGGCCTCAGGCATCGTCGCAAAATAAAGAGAGTCTAAATCAATGCGGCCTTGTTCCTGCTTAATCTGAGAAAGCACCTGCTTAATCCTGGCAGCCTTAATTCGCGCCAGTCCACCACTCCTGATAGCATAACTGACAGATTCCACTGGTGCAGCAATCACAGCTTCCCAGGAAGCAAAGGTAGAAATAAGTGAATGTAATGCTCTATGTGAATTGACATCCGATGTATTCTGGGACAATATCGTCCCTACCAACACTGTGACCGGATCATCATCCGCCTTCCACTGTCGTGGCCCATATTCCTGCTCCAGTAATCTGATAACCTCGTCAATTGTTCCCGTCGTTATCGCCTTGCCCATTGCTTCTCCCTACAACAAAATCTATGATAGAGTATCAGAGCCCTATGGAAAAAGGTAATGTTCAGCGAATAATCATGGACATGGACCCTGGTATCGATGATGCCCTGGCGCTGATCTTGGCCTTAAAGTCACCAGAGGTACAGGTTATAGGCATAAGCACGGTGGCGGGTAATACCCCTGTGGCACTTGCCAGCGCTAATGCCTGCCACTTCCACTAGCCGTTCAACATCCCAGATAACAATAAGCAACTTCGCTTTCAAAGCATCCCTATTTATCATTTGTCAACCCTTTTC
>JAUXIH010000072.1 GCA_030621105.1 Dehalococcoidia bacterium
TCAAGGTTCAGGGTACCGTGCAAGATGTGAGTGGCAATCCTGCTGACGGACAGGGGGTGGAGGCCTTTATCAACCCCCAAAAAGAAACCGAGGGTGGTTTATTAATAGGCGAGGGAAAAACCACCTCCCAAGGCTACTTTGATATCGAAGCTACTATTCCTTCAGAAATGGACGTCGGAGATTACCATATATTGGCACATTGCCTCAAAAGCCCCAGATATATGGAATCATGGAGCGACCCGGTAGTAAAAGTCGTTACGGATACCAATCTCAGCATGCAGGTGCCTTCCAGAGTCAAGACGCAGGAATCTGTGACACTAAGGGGAAATCTTACAGAGGAATTCGGCGAGCCACTTGCCGGGCAACGGATAGCTGTCTATCTAGCGGATAAAAAAGTTGCTGAACTAACCACAGATGAAGATGGTAAATTCACCTGGGAACAAGGCTTCGACAAGTCCGGTACTTATACCCTTAAAGTAGACTTCGCTGGCTCAGACTACTATCTTGAATCAAGCCGGGAAGCAGAATTTCAGGTGTTGACTCCTACTACCGTCAAGTTAGATGTCATAAGTCCAGACACCATAACGGGAGCGTCAGTCTCTGAACCGATTCTAATAACCGGAAGCCTATTTGAGGAGATTACCAAGATGCCGCTGCCAGATCAGGAGATTGAAATATTTATAGACGGCGAACCTGTGGGAGATACACTAATCACTAATAAAGAAGGCTCTTTCAAGATTGAGTATACTTTCGACGAGGTGGGACACTATCAGATAGAAGCCAGATTCTCCAGCGTTCCCTTCTACTGGGAATCCAGCGTTAGGGTCGATCTTGAAGTTTTCCCGGCACCCGGCGTTTCTCCCTGGTCATACTTAATAATCGTGCTGTCCCTTGTGCTGGCCGGAATCGGAGGCTTCTTTACATACCGGTGGCAAAAGCAGCGTCAACTGCTTGCAGTGTCGGCAACCATTGCCCCATCGGCAACTCAGGCTGTTCCCTTACCACGAAGAGAGGAACCGAGCCATGAGGTTTCCCTCGCCATAGAGTTTCCTCAGATTAAAAATCCCTTTCCTGATGTCTGGGGACTGGATGAGGCTCTGGAAATAGTCTGCCATTTGGCAGGTCCGCAAGGTTATGGACTTGCCACCAAGCCTCTGGAGGTCTATCTTAACAGTAAACTCATCACCCGATTAACCACGGATAAAAGTGGTACGGGAAAATTGAACTATACCTTTACCGAGAAGGGACAACATGAGCTGATGGTGAGGAGCAAAGAAGAGCCTGAAGTTAAAGATGTTTCGGCACAGCGTACCCTGCGCATTGTGGACTATCGAGAGGAGATAGTAAACCTCTTTGAGGCTCTGTTAAACTGGTTCCATGAACTGGGTATTGAGATAAGCACGGAATCGACGCCGCACGAGATAGAATACCGGGTACTCAATGCCGGTAAGGGTATACCTGAGAAAGATATGGCTAAGGTGGTAAACTGCTTCGAAGAGGCAGACTATAGCCTTCACTCCATAAACAGGAGCCATTACCAAGCTATGTATCTGGCACAGAGGGAGATAAGAGAGCATGGAGGAGAGTCTGCAAGAGAGTCCTAAACCTAGTATCGGGCAAGCTATACGGCCTCTGCTTTTCACGGTAATAGCTTGCGGGGTAGTCATTTACCTTTTTTCTTCTACTGGTCCTGTTTCCAGATATGCGGACTTGAGTTTTTTAGTCGCGCCGCTTCTGGGTTACTATATCTTCCGTCTCCTTTCCCGGTTGAGCTCTACTTACTTGCCTGTCTATTTACCCTCATACTATGGTTCGGCTGCCGCCTATATCTTCAACGGAATAGCTTTCTCCTTCTTCTTTTACCACTTGTTGGGGGAGGCTATGCTCTTCACCCGTATCCCGGCACTGGAAGGACTTGGATGGCTATTCTCTACACTTAGCAGTGCCACCGGATATGTCATTCTGTTCATTTCTGGTTGTGTTCTGAATAAGCTGGTGGGGCTCTTTAGCGAATTGTCATGGGGACGGCAAGTTTATCCTCCTGGTAACGCCTTAGGGCAATTCCTTATCGGATTAAGCCTGTGGCAGGTTCTGGCTGCCTTTTCCGATTCTTGGGCTCCCATGAACCGGATTGGACTGGTTCTTTTTGCCGGGATGCTGGCGGTGGCAATTGCCAACATCGGCGCTTATGGGGAGAAGTTGAAAAACCCTTTCATTGCCGACGCTTCCCGGTGGCTGCGGCAGTCCCCGCATGTAAAATTCATTCTGGGAGCACTGATAGCAGCTTACATCATTTTTATCCGCCCCGCTATTGTTGGCGTTTTCCGCTATGCGCCGCTTATAGAGTGGGTTATCGTATGCATTGCAGCCTGGCGACTCTTCGAGGGCATCAAATCAGGACTCAAGACACACTGCGCTGTATTGCTCCAGGAAAGCGACTGGAGGAAACATGTGCAGCAGATAGCTGACCGGCAAGGCCTGGATTTCATCCACCTGGGGGACATACAGCATGGCTTTGTAACTCAAGGCGATAGGGACGCTTTACTAATCTATCTGGTGTTGCTCCTGAATGACAACAGTCTCCCCGTTGCTGAGATAAATCGAATACTGCATCCGTTGATAAGTCACCAGGACGCGAAAATGCCCTGGTTTGCCTTCGGCTGGGAGCAGCGTCGTATTTTAAGGCGGAATGAGAAGGAGCGACAGCGTATTCTCAACGAAATCATGGAAAATCTGAAGGCTATCACTTCCCCTGCCTATCAAAAGATAAAGGAGCGGACTGATGAAAAAAATGAGCCTGGTTGAAGCCAAAGAGGTTTGTGAACAGATTATGGAGGCTGTAGCGGCGGTTTTTGTGGGGAATAAGCCCCTGCTGCGAAAGCTTCTGGCTGCCGGTTTGGCCAATGGCCATGTCCTTTTCGAGGACTACCCCGGTTTGGGTAAGACCCTGCTTGCCAAGGTTTTTGCCAAGGTCATCGGTTGCCAATATACCCGTATCCAGTTTACCCCCGACCTTCTTCCCGCCGATATTGTAGGCACCAGGATATGGCGGCAGCAAGACTCCCAGTTCGAGCTGGTCAAGGGCCCGATCTTTACCCACGTGTTGTTGGCCGATGAAGTCAACCGCACCCCTCCCAAGACACAGGCAGCCTTACTGGAGGCAATGGAAGAGCGCCAGGTTACCATAGATGGTGAAACCAACACTCTGGAGTTGCCTTTCTTTGTACTTGGCACACAAAACCCTATTGAACAGGAGGGAACCTATCCCCTTCCCGAAGCACAGCTGGATCGCTTCATGCTCAAGATGTCCACCGGTTACGCCCAGTCTCTGGAAGAGGAAAGCACTATCCTGACACGCCGCATAAAGTGGCATAAAGATGACCCCACCATAGACGTTAAGCCCGTTATCTCCGCTGAGCAGTTTTTAGCCCTTCAAGACCTGGTGGAGCACCAGATATATATTGATAAGTCCATACTCGATTACGTTAGCCAGATAGTACGAGCCACCAGGGAACATCCAAAGATAGAAATTGGCGCCAGTCCGCGGGGAGGCTTGTCCTTACTCAAGGTCTCCCGCGCGATGGCTCTTATCCATGGTCGAGACTTTGTAACCCCCGACGATGTAAAAATTTTTACCGTAGATACTCTAGCGCACCGCATTATCCTTAACATCGAGGAGTCACTTGAGGGGCTAAGCCCGGATGTAGTGGTTGAAGAAATTGTTGCCAGTATTCCCGCACCGGTAGAGTTCTCGCCGAGGTAAGACAATGCTGACCACACATTCCACCAGATTCATTGCTCTCTTTACTGGCTTACTGTTAGCCGGGTTGTTCTTGGGTAACCTGATTATGCTGGCCATGAGCTTGGTGCCCTTAAGTCTGCTCCTCATTGGGTTGCTTATTGAGCCACCAAAACGCCTCAGTATACGTGCCAGTGAGATCAAAACTCTCATCTGGTTGGGAGACGTGGTTAAGATTCAGTGGGAGGTGACGATAAGCGATGGCTTCGGCATCGTCTCTTTCTTTCAAGAACTGCCCAGGCACTTTGCCCTTGTTGATGGTAACAACATTAAGCTTTGCTGGAAAGGTTGGGGTTCCCGCACCATCACCTTCGGCTACAAGGTACGCTGTGCCAAGCGGGGTAGTTACATCTTACCTCCGGTTCAGTGGGAAGCCCGCCAAGCCCTAGGACTGACACAAACGCAGCAGGGCACACTCGGAGAACCTGTCGAACTGGTGGTACAGCCTAAAATCCTGAACCTGAGACGGATAAGAGGTGTGGCTGGTATTGCTACCTCACCCTTTCCGGTGATTGATATCGCTAAGATAGGCGTGGCTACTACTGATTTTCGGGAGATAAGGAACTACGTCCATGGTGATCCGGTCAAGGATATTAACTGGAAAGCCACTGCTCGTAAAGCTGCTCAGGGGCAGCCATGGCCTCTTGTCAACGAATATGAGGTAGAAGGGAAGAAGGCTGTCTGGCTCTTCCTGGATGCTGCCTCATATCTGGAGGTTGGCACCGATATCGAGAATGTCTTCGAATATTGCTTGGAAGCTGCTAGCGGTGTGGCTTACTATTTTACCGACCGTGGCTACCGTGTGGGCATGTATATCTATAATGATGGGGATAAACTCTTCTATCCAGATACCGGCAAAAAGCAGTTCCTTAGGATATCGCGGGATCTAATAAAACTAAATACCACCGACCAGTTTGATGAATTTCCCAAAGCCATTGAGAAATGCCGCCGGTACCTCCTTGGCTATAACCCGTTATGCATCATAATCACCAGACTGGATAGTAATGCCGGTGAAACTGTCGTGGGCGGTGTTACCAAACTGCGCCAGATCCGCGGACGCAGGCGACGCAAGCTACCAGTTATGGTAATAAGTATCGCCGGTTACCATGTTATCCCCAAGCTGGGCCAGTATGACGAGAATACGGCATTAATGCTACAGCTTCATAGCAGGCCACTGGTGCAGCAACTGCGGCGACTGGGTACCTCTGTTCTGGAATGGAACCCCGGCCAAGAGAACTTCAGCACCGCTTTGTTGAGGCAGGTAAAGACAAAATGAGGGCTCGTATTACTATGGTTAGTATCGCCGAGTTGACGCTGATTGCTGCCCTCAGTGGTAGTGGCACCTATGCCTTCATAAACTCCAGTATCTATAGCTGGGTCAAGAACTTTGGAGAAGCTATCAATCTTCCTCTATCCTACATCCCCATCGTACTCTGGGGGCTTCTATCTCTTTATGGCGTGTTCAACATAACCCTTAGGGGACAGGGCAGTGGCGGTTTTGTCTTTCTTGTAACCTTGTTATCGCTACCTTCCATATTGAGCCATAATATTCTGAACTGGCTTGGAATCTCCGGTTTAGAATTCACACTGAGCACAAGTCTCGGTTTTTATGAAGTGTTAGTCTTAGGTGTTCTCATAATCACTGGCTATGTCGTACTCAATCGTATGCACCTTTTTAAACAGGCACGACGCAATCTGACAGCAAGGGGAGCTAATCCTGTCGATATAGAGAGCGTGACTTTCAATAGTTACCTTGTGTTAATTCTGACTATCGCTGTGGCCCTGGTTGCTACCACTGCGATTGCATTTCTGTCTCGTAACCTCGAACTCCTGGTTCTTGACTACAT
>JAUXIH010000052.1 GCA_030621105.1 Dehalococcoidia bacterium
GTTCCACCTCGCGCTTGTCCCCGAACAGGAGAAAGCGGTACTTGTCCGGCAGAGGCTTGTCGGCTTCCAGATACCGGATGATTTCCTGTTGTTCCTGTTCAGTCAGTCTTGGCATAAGAACGTATCAATTCCCGAGTCTCAATATAAGCATCGCCGATGCACCATCAGGCGCCCTTTTCTTGGCTCATTTTACACCCCGCTGGCTTTTATTTACAAGAAACCTTTTCGGAAGCGAAAGGGTAACAAAATAGCACCTTGTTACCGTCTTAATAACTTATATCATGCCGCTCTCGCCTAAGGAGATATCTAAGGAAAAGAAAAAGTTCTGTCTACCGTGCACTATGGTGGGCGGTACAGGACTTGAACCTGTGTCCTCTTGCGTGTGAAGCAAGCGCTCTAACCACTGAGCTAACCGCCCTGGAGTGTAGTTATTTTAGCGGTGAGGGAGCTGTTTGTAAAACCGCGAGTCCTGCTGGAGCCGTTGAGGAAGTATCTTTTGCTGTCAGTTGTGATTTATGTCCCTTGTCCTGTTGTGCGCCGGGAATTGGAGAGTTTAGTCTTTGCTTGGGAAGGATAATGCTTGCTGGCAAGACTTCTATTGGAACATGAAGTTCTGAGTTTTAGCTTTGAGATTAGCTATAACAAGCCAAAGTGTGGTTTAATATGTGGCGGAATTAATCTTGAAGGAGAAATAGATGGCTCAAGCGAATTTGAATGTTGCCAAGCGCGATGTTTTGGGGAAAAAGGTGAGATTTTTACGCCGTCAGGGGCAGACCCCGGTGCATATTTTTGGGCATGGGGTTAAGTCTATGGCGGCACAATGTGATACTGAGCAGCTTAAGCAGATACTGACTGGGCGTGGGCGGACGAAGGTTTTTGTGCTTAATGTGGAGGGGGAAAAACGATCGAGGCGTGTTTTAGTAGGTGAGGTCCAGAAGGATTTCCTGAGAGGCATATTGCTTCATGTGGATTTCCATCAGGTCAGAAAGACAGATGTGGTGAAGGTGGAGATCCCGATAGTTCTGGTTGGGGAAGCTCCAGCGTTGAAGCTCCAGGAAAATACCCTGATGCATGCGATTAAGTCTCTAGAGGTTGAATGTCTTCCCGACGATATTCCTGAAGAGGTTAAGCTGGATATTAGCTCTCTCACGGATAGGGGGCAGATGATTAGAGTTAAGGATGTTAACCTGGGAAAGGAGGTTACCGTTCTTGAGGATCCTGAGCAGGTTATAGTTGGAGTTGAAGCTCCTACTGTAGAGAAAGAGGCGGAAGAAGTGATAAAGGAGGCGGAGGTGAAGGTGGTGGGAGGGGAGCCTGAAGTAGCTAGCGAGGAAACCTAGAGATAGCACCAGGTTTATCCGGGTTGCTACTGAGGATCAGGCCATTTACCACGTTGTATATTTCTTGTTGAATCAGTCCCTGCGTGGGATGTATTTTCTTTAGGAGTACAGGTCTACCGCTTTAATTTGCTTCTGCTTGCCGTTGTATTCCACGCGGTATACTTGCAGATCGTCGGCGAAGTCTCGCACCCAACCATCGAGAGGGAAATCCGCGGTCTCTTTTACTGATAGTATGTACTGGACATCATAGTTAGCGGCAAACTCCTTTACCAGGGAGATGAAATGCTGCAGGTGGTTCTTGTCCAGGTTGTTGGCAGCTTCATCAATGATGATGGGCAGCTGGAAGTATGTTGCCAGGGCAGTGAGTGTAGCCAGGCTGAAGAATGACCTCTCGGCGCCGCAGGGGTGGGTGATTTCCCTGTCCTTGTAGGTGGTCTTGCTGAGTTGCAGGCTTCCCTCGCCAATCTCTATCCTGGAATTGATCAGGCCTTCGGCAGCCAGTTTATCGTTGATCTCCATGATGATTTCCTGCATTCCCTGTACCAGTTCTTGTTCCTCAAAGGCGTTGTCCAGAATGGCATCGAGGGTTTTGTCCATGCCGTCTACCACGGCAGGCACGTGTGTTAGATCGGCGTGCTCGGCATCATTTCGTTCCCATCTGCCCCTTTCCTGCCGTGTCAATTCCATCCATATATTTCTGTAGAGTGGTATAGCTTTTTCCATGTCTGTGAGCTGCCGCAACAGGATATCAACTTCGTAAGGGGCAAACCTGCTTGCTTGTATATCCAGGGGTCTTACCCTGTCATTGATCTCCTTCAGGTAATCCGCATTCTTGCGAGATACAATTTGTGCTATGTCAGACAGGAAGGGTTTCACATCCTCCTCGGATTCGAGCTTGAGTATCTCGATATGCTCGTGGGTCAACAGTGTCAGTTTGGAGGACAGGGTATTTGTGAAATTAGATATTTTTTCTTGCTCTTCCCTTTCCCTATCCATCAGGAAAGCCTGGTATCTGCTGAGCTTGCTCAGCCTCTCGATGAATTCACCGGAAAAGAAACCTTCTGCCCTGTTTTTGTCTTCCGCCATGCGCGCGATATTAGCTATTTTTTTACTCAGTGCCTGGACGTATTGTCTTTTGTCCTCTTCAGGTGCGTCGGGAATAGGCTCTGCGCTTAACCTGGTGAAAGCAGGGTCTTTGTCCATCATCTGTAGTGGAATGAGCGCGTGTACGGAGTTATCAATTTTGACCAGGTCAACCCTTATCCTGGGAGCATCCGTAGTGCTGATTTTTCTGGTTAACAGCCGTAATACTTTCTCCTTGTCGCCCTTGATCCTGGCGGGGTTTTCATTGAAGTCAATTTTCTCCAGTTGTGCCAGGGCTATGGCGTTGGCATAGCGAGCCTGAGCCTCCTTGATTTCGCGGTACATGTCCTTTACATAATTATCGAGCTTGGCATCATGAAAACTCTCTGGTTCTGGTGGCATGGGGTTGCCTATTCTTACCTGTCTCAGTACCGACTCGAGCGTGGCCAGGTGTTCCCTGTCTGCTCGTATCTCCTTTATTTGCTCAAAGTGCTGTTTAATCTTTTCCCCTTTCTGGAGCGAGGTCTCTATGTCTTCTCCTGACGCAGCTTGCTGTTTCATGCTCCCCAACCATGTTTTTAGCTCGCCTCTCTCCAGGCTATCGATGTGTCTCTTTAGCCTTTCGGCGACGTCGTTTATCCTGTCACATGTCTTGCCCGGTTCATATGAGGCGAAACTGCCCACGTCGATGGATAGTTCTTCTAACTTTGATTTCAGGCCGCTAACGAAGGACTCATAGTCCTTTTCTATGGTGGAGACCTTTGTTTGGGCTTCCTCCCGTAACCGCTCTACGCGCTCTTTGAAATCCTTGGCCAGCACCTTGGCGTTTCCTGTCTCCTTGAACAACTCCCGGATGACGGCATCAATATTTTTCTCATTCAGGTGTTTGAAACCCATGGCACTATCGGGGGCGAACAGGGCATCGAGCAGTCCTGCCTTTAGCTCCCTGGTGATGGTACTGTTGAAATCAATTTCCCTGGGGCCGGTAGCCTCTGTCTGCAGCAGTTTGTTGGCATCCTTGTGCTGGTCCACTTCACGGCAAATTTCAAAGTGTTTTCCCTCATGCTCAAACTCAACGGATATCTTGCCAACCCCTTCGGCTGGAGCTATCTCCTTTGTTGTGACCAGCTTCAGTTCATCATATCCGGGATTTTTTCTTGGTCTGATAACCTTGCTGAGGAAAGCGTACCTCAGGGCGTGGATGATGTTGGATTTTCCCGCTTTGTTCTCACCGTAAATCACCACGGTTTTGCCCTCGGGGAAGACCATGGAACCTTCCAGCTCCATGGCATGTTCGAAACTTACTCTGGTTAATTTCATCCTGCTTTATCTCTTCTTCCACAGCGGTTCGACTTTCTGGAGAAAGCCAGGAAGATTTTCTTGTGATACTCCATAGTCAGTGGCGGATAATTCCAGGAGTCTCTGGAAGAGGTACCTGCTGAGGTTACTGTCCGGTCTCTTAGATAGATTGCTGGCAGTGAAGATTTCATCAAACACTTTTTGTGCCACTTCTCTATCTGGCCAGGGCATGGAGGACAACACTTTGGCTTGCAGATCAGACAGGCTGATGATCTTATCCATTCCCTTCAACTCTGCTGGCTTCCTGGTATCTTTCTTCGCCCTGACATCTATGTCCATGGTGTTTATTTCGAGATATTTGTTAGCTTCCTTTGCCACCGTATCCTTGAAGCTCACTCCTTCAGCCGAAATCCAGACCCAGATGTTATTTCTATCCTCCCGTTCCATAAGTTTGGAGTAGATCTCGTCGACGCCACTGATGACATCAGCAGGGGTGTCGCCTTTGATTTCCATCCGCACTATGCTTTGTATCGGCGTGTATCTACGGAAGGAGAGTTCGTCGTTCAGCATCACGTAGCCGAAAGGGGAATTTCTGACCTCGGGCTGTAAATCGCCGGGCCACTGGTATTTTACGGTGAAGTTGTTTTTCAACTGGCGTGATGGGATTAACGCGGGGAGGGAGTAGAGGTTGTCTATGTCCAGTGGGCCGTGAGCATAATGGTGCATGTGCCCGTTGAGTACCAGGGCAAATCTTTGCCCCAGCTTCTGGAATGTCTCCTGCTCCAATCCCGGTATGCCCCGGGGGATAGTCTCGTGCATGATGAGGATTTCTCCCTCTCCGGGGAGTTCCTCGTCAGGGATTCGATAATTACCCTGGCGGTAGCGAGTTTCCAGGAAATATACCTGGCGGCCACAGATTTCCCGTGCTTCATCTCGCACAAACTGGAATCCATCCCCAAGGTAGTCCTGGAGTTCCTTTAGCACCGCGGCAGAGTCGTGATTTCCTCTCAATGCGTATATCCCGTATTTGGTGGACGACATCAGGCGTTTTATCTCGCTGCGGATCTCAGGCCAGTACTTGGCGGCCTCGGAATCTGCTATCAGCTCTCCGCCCTTTTCCCGCTCGTCAAACATGTCACCGGCAAGGATGATTACCTGGGGCTCCTCTGCTATGACCTGGCTGATGACCCTGTTGAAGTTTTGCAGCGATAGCTCACCGCGCGGTGAGCGCGTGTTTTCATCCTTGTAACGTTCAGCCTGTATCAGAAGGTGGGCGTCGCTGAGAATGGCTATCTTGCACATAGGCTGTTTTATTCACCTGTTTACTGTCGGTTCAGTATATCATACGGCAATCGGGGATTACGTTGGATTGTGGTCGGCGAGAAATGCTACAAGAATCTTTCAGGCGCGGGCTTTAATCCCGAGTGTATTATATAGACTTTCTGTTAATGATAGTGTGTTATCAGGGGCAGGACTCTTACGTTTGATTTTCTTAATATTTCCCTGGTCTCGCTGGTAAATTTTGCCAGTTTCTCCCTGTTCCTTAATATGCGGTAGCTCTCGGGATAATTTAAACTCAGTGCTTTTCTGAATTTGTTACCGCCGGCTGCCATGTTGATGAGCTCCACGATGTAATAGTCCACGAATTCTCTTGTTTCACTGATGATAGATTCGATGTTTACCAGGCTAGGGATTACGGGGCTAATGAAGGCGAAGGTGGTAATGTTGTTGTTGCTCAGGGATTCAATGGCATGTAAGCGTGCTTGGTGGGTTGGTGCCAGCGGCTCGAAGAGTTTCTTCATGTCTCCGGTGAAACCGTTGAGGGTTAGGCCTATCTCTATGTGGTCAAATTTGTGGAAGATATCGATATCCCTGGTCACCAGGTTAGATTTGGTCAGTATACTGAGATTTGTGTGCTTATCCATGTTCTGCAGTACTCTTTTGGTTAGTTCGAGCCTGTTCTCTATGGGCTGATAGGCGTCAGAGACTGAGGACATCGTCACCTTGCCAGGAACGAATTTTCTGGCCAGGTCTGGAGCATTTTCTTTAACTTCAATCCAGTCTCCCCAGTCGCCATAGTTTTTCCAGCGGCACATAAATTTGGCATAGCAGTAAAGACAGGCGTACTGGCAGCCCACATATTGGTTTATGGCATATTTTATGCCCGGTATTTTCGTAGGCGTGAATATCTGTTTTGCCGTGATGTTGTAAATGTTGGGTGTTTGTTGCTGCAATGTCTTGGTAAGTTCAGCGCAATTGCTTATGTAAAGCAGGCTTCATGTTTTAGGTTGTTGCTGTGCCTGTATGGAGATGATCTCGCTGCCTGCCTCAAATAGCTGCGACTTGATTTCGTGTACTAGCCCCCAGGACTGAGCTTCCTCGGGGTTCAGGGTTGTTCTTTCCAGCATTGCCGTTGTTACCTCGTCCACAGTCTTTCCTGTGTTTACCGCGATTACCTTGGCGATATTCTCGATGTCAATCCTGAGGCCCTTTAATCTTTCTTCCAGCTGTTTTTCCTCCAGGCTTTGATTTGTGGGGAACTGCGCATTGACACCGTGGAGCAAGAATCTTGCCTGGGGCACAGATAGTCTTTTGGAGCCGGCACAATACAGGACAATACCGATGGAGTCTACGCTGCCAAAATTATGTGTGGTGATGTTTGCTGGCAATCCCCTGAGGTAGTTGTATGTGCTTAAGCCGTGAATTACAGATCCTCCGGGGGAGGATATGAGTATGGTGAAGTCCCTCACCCCCTGTTTCATTTTCTGGTCGATAGCATTCATCAGGGCGTTAGCAGTGACATCTATGACGGGAGCAAAGAACTTAATTACTACTGGTTTCATATTTTACTTTATCCTATCACATGTGGTGAAGTTCGGTAACAGGTTGAGCCATGCTAGAGAGGGAATTGGGAGACGACAGAGAAGTAGGAGAAGAGGCAAGAGTCAAACCCAACTTCTACAGTTTGTCGGAAAAACAGTGGATTTTGAACGGGGATTGAGGGCATACGAGATCTTTGGCACCATACCTCAGGCAGGTCGCACTGTCGGTGGTATGGCTACACCCACCACCTGAAGCCCCCTCCCCGCTACACCCTGGAGGGGAGTTCGTAGAAGATACCTCGAAGTTCTATGCCATTTCCTGCTCCGACATAACTGGAGGCTTGCCGTTCCCGTTGCTGAGGCGAGCACTGCATAATGATAGCCACTGTTATTATGACAGTGGCTATCACCTCTATCCTCATATGAAGTGAGGATGTTTCGCCTTACAAATCAGATGCTCTTGGTACCTCGTAAAAAGCCGTAGGCTATCAACCCCCCCATCAGCGCTGTTGCTAGCTGGGGCCAGCTCATCATCATCGCCACATTTGCCGCCACCTTCTGGTTAACAAGTAGACTGGTAACTACTGAACTGGTGCCGAAGAGGAAGGCGAACTTCAAAACGCTGCCTGAGAC
>JAUXIH010000020.1 GCA_030621105.1 Dehalococcoidia bacterium
ATTTGGTTAAGTGTTGGCTATGGGTAAAGTGAAGGTAAAGGTTGCGCCCTTGCCCTCGGTGCTCTCCGCCCAAATTCTACCACCGTGGGATTCAACGATGTGTTTGGCGATAGCCAGTCCCAGTCCGGTACCTCCACCAGCCCGGGCTTTATCCGCCTTGTAGAAGCGCTCAAAGATGCGGGGTAGGTCATCGGCGGGAATGCCAACCCCGGTGTCAATCACCGAAACCAGAATATTGTTGCTTTCTGCTCTGACAAAGATGTTAATCACACCGCTGGGCGGAGTAAACTTGATGGCGTTGTGTAGCAGATTAACTAAAACCTGTTCCACCTGCCCTTCATCACACAGAGCTTTAGGTAAATGACGAGGAACGTCTATTTTCAGGTTGAGTTCTCCCCTTTTCACCTGTGCCCTGAGCCGCTCAGCGACCTGCCTTACTATCCCGCTCAGGGCAACAGGCTCCAATTTAAGGGGAACCTCACCGCTTTCAATGCGGGATAGCTCTCCGAGTTCGCTTATCATTTGCGTTAGCCTGTCTACCTCAATATTTATCTTGTGCAGGAAGTCTTGGGCTACCGACTTGTCATCGATAGCCCCCTCCTGGAGGGTTTCGGCAAGGACTTTAAGCGAGGCTACCGGTGTGCGCAGCTCGTGGGAGATATTAGAGATAAAGTCACGGCGCACCGTCTCCAAGCGCCGAAGCTCGGTAAGATCCTGAAGAAGTACCAGTGATCCGCTGCCCAACGGCGTAACTATTACTCCAAGAAACTGTTTCTTGGGATCAATTTCTACCAGCCCTGTCTGCTGTTCTCGTGTTTTAAGGCATTTCTGCAAGATGCCATCCACCTCATAGTCACGCACCGCCTCGATGAAGGTATTCCCGACCATCCTGTCCTCAGAAAGCTTGAATAGTCGCTCTGCTGTCTTGTTGACCATGGTCACCCGGCTTCCGCTATCAACAATGAGAATCCCATCGCCCATAGTAGACAGGACGGCTGACATTTTATCCCGCTCATCGGTAACAAGGCCTACCATCTCCTTGAGTCTGGCTGCCATCAGGTTGAACGCTTCAGCCAGGCCCCCAACCTCATCCCTGGAGGTTACCTCGATTTTCTGATCAAGCTCGCCACGAGCCATCTTCTTGGATGCTAGGGTGAGCTTTTTCAGCGGCCCGGTGGTAGACCTTGCTACCTGTAATGCCAGCAGAATAGCCACCAGGGCAGCAACAGCAGCGCCGCCAACTATCATTCGATTTATGTGTCCCAGAGCCTCGCTTATTTCAGCCAGGGGAAGCGAGACACGGGCAATGCCCACTATCTCGCTATCTATCGTTATCGGCACGGCAACATACATCATATCGCAGCCCAGGGTGGTGCTGTAGCGGATACTGCTGCCGGCCCCCTGTGAGAGGGCTTCAATCGCCTCAGGGCGGTTGCTGTGGTTCTCCATTGTCGCCGGGTCCTTCTCTGAATCACCCAGCACCACCCCCTTGGCGTCAATAATGGTAACCCGAGCATCAATCTTGTCCCCCAGCCTCTCTGCCAGGGTTTCGATGCTTCCTATCTGCTCACTGTCAAGATATGGTTCGCTGGCATCACCCACCAGTTGCGCCTGGCTGGTAAGTTGTTCTCTCAGGTTATCCAGGTAATTGCCCTCGACGAAGTGTAACAGGTAAGCGCTCAGTCCCCCCAGGCACACCAGAATGAGAGAGACAAAGGTTACAGCAATCCGCCACCTGACACTCTTGAACATCTTACTCCTCAAATTTGTAGCCCACCCCCCGCACGGTCAATAAATGTACAGGATGGGATGGGTCATCCTCGATCTTCTGTCTCAGCCAGCGAATATGAACATCCACAGTACGGATATCGCCGACATAGTCGTAGCCCCATACCTTCTCCATGAGATGGTCACGGCCGAATACCTGCCCGCGGTTCCTTGCCAAGAAAGCAAGCAGATCAAACTCCTTGTGGCTTAGCGCAACAACAGCTTTGCCACGTGAGACCTGGTGGCGTGCAAAATCAATCTCTAGGTTGCCAATCTTTACTACCGGAAGCATAGTATCCTCAGTAGAAGATGCTTCCTGCTTCATCATTTCTGCCCGGCGCAACATGGCCCGGATACGCGCCAGTAGTTCTCTCAGGCTGAAGGGCTTGGTTAGATAGTCATCAGCTCCTAGCTCAAGGCCGACTACCTTATCGATTTCTCCAGTCTTGGCGGTGAGCATCAAAATGGGAGTCGTCATCTCCTTGCGCAGGACGCGGCAGACCTCAAAGCCATCAAGTTCAGGAAGCATAATATCAAGGATGATAATGTCGGGGGGCTCGCTTCGGGCGGCCTCAATGGCCTGGAGACCATCAACAGCGGTAACTACGCGGTAGCCCTCTTTCAACAAGTTATACTGGAGAACATCAAGCAGGGTCCTGTCATCTTCAACTACAAGAATTTTGCTGCCAGCCACTGTTCTTCTCCTGCGCCAGTATAATGCCAATGACACCGCCTATCAACCACAAAGCCTGAGATGCGCTCCTTCACACCACAAGAAGTTTCCATGCTACACTGGATGCTGTAAAACAGGTACCGGAAATGGCAGTGGGGATAACGAAATTTGAGCCAGCATAGAGCAAGCATGAGAAGGAAACAGCAGCACTATACCGAACACTACGAGGATATCAATGTGTTCGCTGATCCCCTTTACGGCTATATCTCCTTCACCAAGGCCATTGGTGATCAACCAGCCGAGGAAACGCTGATCGACTCTCCCTGGGTGCAGCGCCTGCGCCGCATCCACCAGCTTCAGTCGGTCTGGTGGGTCTTCCCAGCGGCGGAGCATAGCCGCTTCCAGCATGTCATTGGCGTAATGCACCTGGCGGGACAGTTCGCAGACCACCTGTACGACTTCCTCCAGGATACCGTTGGCCCGGATAACAAGCTGCCCAGCAAACCCAAGTTTGTCGAGACCGCCCGGATAGCAGGGCTGCTCCACGATGTCGGGCACGGCCCTTTCGGGCATTTCTTCGATGAAAAGTACCTTCGCCCCAAATACGGAGAGGTCAATCACGAGGTTATCGGGCAGAAAGTGATAAGAACCCGGCTTAACGATATTATTGAAAATATCCGCGTGAGTCCCGTGGGCCGGCTGGAGACAGACGAGAAGCTGTCAGCAGAAGATATCGCCTATATAATTCGTAAGCCCATCGGGCCTGACAGGGAACAAAAACCAGAATGGCTGCAGGTGCTGCATAACCTGTTTACCGGCATCTACACGGTTGATAACCTGGATTATATCTGCCGTGACGCCTACCTGACAGGAGTTTCCCGCGATGCTGTGGACGTGCCCCGGCTGCTCTATTACACGCACATTCAACGAGACGCAAAGGGGTGTCCTGTTATCGCCCTGCACATACACGGGCTCAGCACCCTGAAGAGGTTCCTGCAAATCTGGCTGTTCATGTACGAGGAAATATATAATCACCGGACGGCTCTGGCTATTGAAATTGAGATGGAGGACGCCTTCTCCGATGCCATCGAGGAGGTATTACAGAAAAATCCCCTGGATGACCTGGATAGTTACTTCAAGCTGGATGACTGGAGTTTGATCTCCCGGGCTGCTGCCGAGGTAAGCTCTGGCGGCAAGCATGCCCAGACCTGGGACAACATCATTAACCGCAAGCCCACATGGCAAATGGTATTCGAGAGCCGGGAATATGTAAATGCCAGGTCGGCCATCCTGAACATCGATACCCCGCAGAGAAAATCGGCAAGGGAGCAGGAGTTCGCAACGGAGGTTTCCCAAAAACTGGACCCCAACACGAGGCAAGCTATCACACCCGGGGATATTCATGTGGAGATAATCAGCTTATACCCGAGGCCCGAGAAGTTCCAAGATGGTAATAATGCCGTGCAAATTTACGACCCGACCAGGAAGAAACTGACGCTGCAAAGGTGGGATACGATACTGGCAGGCATTCCCAATGTGTCATACAGTCTCCGCGTCTATCTCTCAAAGCCTGAATATAGCAGGCTCGTCGCAGAGGCCGCAGCACAGGTCATACAACAGCACGAAAGCCCGGGAGGGTCAAGTACCAACATTTAGCCCGGAGATTCGTAGCACAAAGCCAGCTACGCACTAAGTAGCACAACTATAATCCCCTCACAGCCTGGTATATTTATCTTCTCAAACACGAAATATTCCTGAATCCCCTCAACACTTAACAGGATTTTAATATTTGTTTGCCATCATTATAGCTAGAACACAAAAGAAAGGAGGTGAAATAGAAATGTGGCGAAACAAGAAGTTGATTGTTGGTGTGACACTAGCGGCTGTCATGTTGTTTGGAGGGCTCGGTGCAGTAGCCTTTGCCGCTGACAACGGGAATGATAGCCAGTCGGCTTCCAATGTAACCCTGCTGGACAGAGTCTGTGAAATCTACCAGGAGAAGACAGGTGTCACTATTGACCAGGAAGCACTCAAGGATTCATTTGCCCAGGCCCAGAGAGAGAGGAGAGAAGCGGCACTGGAAAAGCATCTTGCCGAGATGGTAGACAAGGGCGTGATAACCGGGGAAGAATCCAGTCAGATTCAAGAGTGGTGGAAATCAAGACCTGATGTCATGATGGACTTTAGTCCTCTCAAGCAGGGGAACTTCCGCGGTATGGGCCAACCACCTGCCCCACCAGAATAAGTAATCCCAACACAGAAACCCTGGCTGACCACTGGCAGAGGAGAGGGGTATATCCCTCTCCTCTGCTATTAAAGAGCAGGCGAAAGAGTTATTAAATTAACATTTCCTTAACATTTGTGTTATAAAACTACTAGATAAGGCGAAAGAATCATTACGGAAATCAGGGATGGCAGCTAAGAGAGTCCTGGTAGTTGACGATGATGTAAAAACGGTGGAGTTGGTCAAGCTTTACCTCAACCGGGACGGATACTGGGTGCTTACGGCACATGATGGCATCCAGGCTCTCCGCCTCGCCCGAGAGCATCATCCTGATCTTATTGTCCTGGATCTTATGCTTCCTGGCATTGATGGTCTTGAGATCTGTCGCATTCTCAGGGATGAATCCGATGTGCCGATTATTATGCTTACCGCCAGGACTACCGACCAGGATAAATTAACCGGCCTGGATTCAGGTGCCGATGATTACGTAACCAAGCCCTTCAGCCCCAGGGAGTTGGCCGCCAGGGTGAGAACAGTGCTCAGGCGCTTTCCCGGGGAGCGTGGTCCCGAGAAGATAAAGCGTGGTGACCTTATTGTTGACTTCCACAAGCATGAAGCTTCTCTTGCCGGGAAACCTCTGAGCCTGACCGGGGTTGAATTCAAACTACTGGGAGTCCTGGCTAAGGAACCAGGTCGGGTTTTCGATCGCGCGCAGCTTATAGAAAAAGCTATTGGCTATGATTTCGAAGGCTTTGACCGCACTATTGATGTTCACATTCATACTCTACGCCGCAAGCTTGAGTCGGACCCGATCCATCCCAGGTATATAAAAACCATATATGGAGCCGGTTACAAGTTTTCCGAGGTGAGCAGTGACAAGTAAATTGCAATTCCGTCTCATGGCAGCCTTCACCCTGGTGATACTGGTAACTACCGGTATAGTATTTTTCTCCATTAACCACGCTACCCAGAATGAAATACATCGATTCAGAGAGAGGATTAACCAGGCAGGCATCGCCAGGATGGGGGTTGAGCTTTCTCAATATTACTCACAGCAAGGGAGCTGGGAGGGAATTCAGCCTTTTGTGGAGCACTGGGGGAACCTCTCCAAGCAGCGAATTATCCTGACTGACATCAATGGAATTGTAGTTGCTGATTCCGACAGTAAGCTCCTGGGCGAATTGTATGAACCTACTAATTCAACTGGTATCTCCCTATCACCACCGTGGGCAGGAAACACGATCGGCACATTTTACATCAACCCGGATTCACCACCGGAGTTGGGCCTAATCGCGTTACAAATCATCTTCAGAAGGATAGGTCTCTTCTTCATCTGCGGAGGCTTGATCGCGGTCGCCGTTGCATTTTTGATAACGTTTTTCCTGTCCCGGCGAATCTTAGCCCCGGTTGAGGAACTCACCTCTGCCGCCAAACGCCTGGGTGACGGTGATTTCTCCCAGAGGGTACAGGTTAAGGACAAAAGCGAACTTGGAGAGTTGGCCGGTACCTTTAACTCCATGGCCAGTGATCTGGAAAAGGCGGAACAGCTACGACGCAATATGGTGGCCGATATTGCCCACGAATTAAGGACTCCCCTGTCTAACATTAAAGGGCACCTGGAGGCCGTCCGTGACGGCGTAATGAAGCCAGATGCCAACACAATTCGCTCCCTTGATGAAGAGGCTACCCTGCTATCACGGCTGATTGATGACCTCCAGGAGCTAAGCCTTGCTGAAGCTGGTGAACTGAAGCTGGTTCGCCAGGCAGAAAACATCACCGAGCTAATCAAACAGGCGACGGCCGGGGTGCAGCCCCAGGCAACAGCAAAAGGATTATCGCTGTCCATTGATCTGCCCGACAAGCTGCCACCGGCGAACATTGACTCTCACCGGATTAGCCAGGTCCTGCGCAACCTCCTGGAGAATGCCATGGCCAACACTGCTAAAGGAGGCACCATCACGGTGACTGCCAAACAGGAGGGCAAATACCTAGAGGTGGCCGTCAGCGATACCGGTGAAGGTATTCCCGCCGAGGATTTGCCCAACATTTTTGAGCGCTTCTACCGGGTGGACAAATCCCGCGCTCGAGCTACTGGTGGAACTGGTCTGGGTCTCACCATCAGCAAGCGCCTGGTCGAGGCTCACGGCGGCACCATTGAAGCCCAGAGCGAACTGGGAAAGGGCAGTCGCTTTTCCTTCACTATACCCATTGCAGAGTAGGACTCTAAAACAATCATGAATAGGAAAAGCATCTAGCTTTTCCTTACTGGGAGAGATTGGTGCAGTATCCTTTTCACAGCCTGGTATATTTATCTCTCCGTCCACGGGCCCTGTCCACGGGATATTTCTGGTGGTTTAGCCGTAGCTTGCTCTCCATGGCATCGATGGGATCAATGTCCAGGCCATGGCAGAGATACATGGTGAGGATAAGCACGTCACCCACCTCCTCCCTGACACGACCCAGCCGGGCGCTATCCATGTGCCGCGATTCGTCACTGGTGAGCCACAGGAAGTTTTCCAGCAACTCTCCGGCCTCGATGGAGATGGCTTCGGCCAGGTTCTTGGGGTCATGGAATTGTCGCCAGTCACGATCATCGCGGAATTTAATGATTTGCCGTATCACCTCGGTTAATCTATCACTCATAATCACCTCGCAGGATTTTACGCTATTCTCCCTGATGCCAGACCACTTTGTCCAGAGAAGACCATATTAGACGAAGACAGCCTCGGAGTGAAGCACTTGACCTTTCCCTTGCCAGTACTTATCATGGCTTGAAATTACATGAGCAGTAATCTCTCCTTGCTGGGTAATATCACGACCGACGTGCTGGTAATCGGCGGAGGTGGCGCCGGCATGAGGGCGGCCATCGAGGCGAGGAGGCATGGAGTGGACGTGGCCATTGTGTCTTCTTCCCGCGTGGGCTATGGCAGCAACACCTCCATCTCGGCGGGGTGCTTCGCCGCAGCGCGAGAGGGCAATCCCGATGCCTGCCACCAGCATTTCCAGGATACCGTGGCCGGCGGCGAGCATCTGAATGACCAGGACCTGGTAGCAAAGCTGGCGTATGGCTCCTATCCCCAGGTGTCCCAGCTATATGATATAGGTGTGAGGTATGCCTCGGCCAGGGATTACCCCTGGATAGCGCTGCCCGTGGATCCCGGTCACAGCGAGACGACGACGATGTTTTATGGACACAATTGCCACGGCAGGGACTTTTCTCTGCCGCTGAGACAGTATTGCCTGTCCCAGGGAGTACACCTGCACGAGGGCATCCTGGTGACTTCACTCCTGGGGGATAAGGGACGGGTGACGGGCGCCATGGGGCTGGATGCAGGGGGAGGGGCGGTGAGTATCTCCGCCTCGTCGGTTATCCTGGCTGCCGGAGGGCTGGGGCAGATATACGCTCGCACCGATAACGCCGCTGGCGCCACGGGAGGTGGCTATTCACTGGCCTACCACGCCGGCGCCGTGCTCCAGGACATGGAGATGGTGCAGTTCTACCCTACAAGCCTGGGAAATGGTGCGCCGGCACTGTATTACGAGAGCCTGTTCCACGAAGCTGGCGCCCGGCTGTTGAACTCGGCCGGCGAGGACATACTGACACGGCATGGCCTGGTGGGGAAGGACGATATAACAAGGGACAGGCTGAGCCGCACCATTATGCTGGAGATACTCCAGGGTAAAGGCTACGGAGATAAGGTGCTGCTGGACATCGCCAGCATCTCCCCGGACAAGGTTCCTGAGCTGGAGCCAGTGTTGCCCCGGGGGTTCAATAAGGGGAAGAGACAGTGGCTGGTGGCGCCCACGGTGCATTTTCACATGGGCGGTGCGAGCATAAACGAGAGGGCGGAGACTTCCCTGCCCGGTTTATATTGCGCCGGCGAGGCCTCCGGCGGAGTTCACGGTGCCAATCGCCTGTCGGGGAACGCCCTCGCCGAGCTATGGGTATTTGGCGCCATCGCCGGGGTGGAGGCAGCAAGCACGGTTAAAGGACAGTCGCACCTGCCCCAGGCCAGTGTAGACCGGGAGATAGAACGCCTGGAGCAGATGTTCCCCGGTAAAGATGAGTCTCTAAATGTTATTCGCCAGGAATTAAAGCAGGTGATGTGGCAGAGAGCCGGTGTCGTTCGGGATGCCGCAGGCTTGCAGCGGGCCGGCGACCAGCTGTCAGCCCTCGAGGAACGTCGTCATGATATCTCCGTCAACAGTGGGCGGGAGCTGATGGAAAAAGTAAAGCTGACCAGCATGCTGACCGTAGCCCGGTTGGTAGTGCGCTCGGCACTACAGCGCACCGAGAGTCGCGGCTCCCACTACCGGCAGGATTACCCTCACCGCGATGACCAGCACTGGTTGCACCACGTGACCGTGGCCTCGAAAGATGGCGAGGTGCAGATGGGCACGGCGCCGGTGAGGACTACCAGCATGCCGCGGACAGGAAGCTAGTCGCTGCTGGCGGTGGGGTGGCGGGGAGATATCCTTATCTCGATGGTGGCATCCAGGGCTTCAGCAATCCTCCTGACCATGGGCACGCAGGGCAGGGACTTCCCGCTCTCCAACCTCGATATGCTGGCCTGCTAGATATTGAACGTGCTCTCGAGGAAGCCAATCACCTCTTTCCTGATGGCATGGTAGTGCCGGAAGATGCTGGTGTGCTGCGCCGGCAGCCACACGAGACGAGGCTCACCCAGCGCATGCCACAGCTGCATGGTGGATTCCCGGGGAATGAAGTCATCGTTGTCGGCATTGATCATAAGCAGGGGGCGGTCCCGAAGCTGGGGAGCGAAGGTGAGAGAATCGAACAGGAAGCAGTCCCGGGCGGGAGTGACATTCCCCACCCCCTTCTCCGCCACATCAGCGAGGTACTGGGGGTAGTGACTGTATATCTCATGGCATTTTCCCCTGGTGCACTGGTGGCTTACCTGCGCCAGGGCACTGCGGCTCTGCCAGATGGCAAGCTCCATGTTGCCGCCGGCGATAATAAAGATGCCGGCCTTAACCCTGTGATCCACGGCCATGGCGGCAACCGCAGAGTTGCTCCCCATGCTGATGCCCAGAATAGCTATTCGGCTAGCGTCAAGTTCAGGGCGCTCCTCTGCCCAGTTCATGATCTGGCGGATGTTTATCGTCACCGTCTGGCACAGCTCCAGCCAGTTATCAATGCGTGTCACGCCTGACTGACCATCCTCGCCGGTCGGGATCAGCTTGAACACCATGGCAGCAATTCCCTTTCGAACCATGTCCCGCGCCAGCAAGCGGCAGGGGACCACATCACGGTCGTCCACCACTCCCAACCCATGAATGAGCATCACAAGAGGAAAGCGCTCTCCCGATGTCGGCCGGTAATACTCGGCACGGGCAATATCGTCTTCCTGGTAGCGGTTGTGCTTGTCACTGGGAAAGGAGACCTCGTCGTATAGCCACCGCGCCGAGCCCTCGCCAGGTATCAGGTCGAAGCGAGCCTCTTTCCGGGCATGCTCATAAGGATGCATAAGCGCTAATGTTACCGTGTCTGGTGGAGAAGATAAAGAGGCTGTTTGACTCTATCTTGCCACTCAGCCTTGAGCCGCAATAAGTCCATGGCAGGGAAGAATCTTCCTTATGATGCGCGGTAAAACCGGAGCTTCCCGTCGGTGTTGCTACATGGCCATTGATTGCCTCAATAGTCAATGATAATATGAAATCAGAGAGTTTTTGTTACAACACAGTCTCTATTTCAGAAGGAGGGAGACATGGCAGATAACGTATACAAGTTCATCGAGCTGGTGGGTACCAGCTCCGAGTCCTGGGATAAAGCCGCTGCTGTAGCCATAAACACCGCTGCGAAGACATTGCGCGACATTCGCGTCGCCGAGGTAATGGAGCAGGATATACAGGTGAGTGCGGGGCAGCTCTTAACATATCGTACCAAGATCAGGATTTCGTTCAAGTTCGAGGGCGTGGGATAACACCAGTAGGCAAAGATTCATCACGATAGACACTTCCCCCCTGGGATGCTACCAGTTCTCTATATACTTGATATAACAAGGGGGCAACCTGTGTGCTGCCCCCTTTGATTTATCTTAACTTCCCTAGCTTGACTTGCTTGCGCGGCGGCGGAACAGCACCACCAGACCGGCAATAACCGCCAGAGCAACCACAACGATGACTATAATTCCTGTCGTGCCCAGGCCACCAGCATCTCCCGCCGTACTTGTCACGGTGATGGTGGCGGTCGCGGTACTTGTGCCATCGGGGCCGGTAACGGTTAAGGTTGCGGTGTAGGTGCCCGGTTCCCCGTAGCTGTGGGATGGACTCTGCTCTATTGAACCCTGGTCATCGCCGAAGGACCACTCATATGAGGAAATGGTGCCGCTGGACTGGTCAGTGAAGCTTACCGTGAGAGGGGCTACGCCCTGCGTGGGCAATGCTGTGAATGAAGCAATAAGGTCAGTGCCGCTGGGGGGTGTACTCATTTCCACCAGCGGATAACTATCCCCAGCGTTTGAGATTTCCTTGTGGTATGGCAGCTTGGTGTCGCCCAGGCCATCTCCATCGGTGTCCTCCCCCACATAGTCCGCCCAGTAATTGCCGCCGAGGTATGGCCCACCGACAATGTTTGTTCCTAATGTCTTGTCAATGCTCCAGGCGTTGGAGCCGATGCAGTCGAGGCCTACACTAGCGTTGTGATTGTTATCGAAGTAGTTGTTGTATATCGTATTGTTGCTGCTGTGAGAATATACGTGAAGGCTAGAGGCAACACTATTGCTGAGCGTGTTGCCTGTTATCGTGTTGTCGCTTGATTCCCACAGGTCAATACTATTAAAACAGTCGCTGACCGTGTTGCCTGTTATCATGTTGCCATTTGAGAAATATAGGCGAATGCCACAGGCGGCATTGTTGCTGGCCATGTTGCCTGTTATCGCGTTGTCGTTTACTTCATCCAGGAAAATGCCATGGTAATTACCGGAGGCATCGTTGCCCACGATGTCGCTATGGTGGCTACCATGAAGATATATACCTGCCTTGTCAGCCCCAGTGGCCCCCTGAACTGTTAACTCCTGGATGGTGACATTATCGACGGTGACTTCGAAAACATGGTCACTGGAAACTTTGGAGTTCACCACGCAGCCGGCAGTGCCGTTCTGCGACCTGATGGTCAGGTTGTCCTTATTGACATCGACATTCTCATTGTAATTGCCATCCTCGATCCAGATTATGCTGTTGTCAGTGTTGGAATTATCCACTGCCGCCTGTATGGGAGTGGAGTTCGTATAAACAGTATCTGGTGAGCCCGTATACCACCACCCTGAGGGATTACAGGTGATGTTGGTGGCACTCTGCGCCTGTGCCTTCCCCACCAGGGGCAAGACTACAGCGCCGAAGGACAAGACCAGGGCCAAAATTACAGCCAAGGATAGCGATTTACAAATTCGAATCATAGAAACCTCCTAAAATGTAGAAATTTATTGAGCGAGTCAGAAGATAGCATAACTAGGGGCAAATTGTATCACAATTACCAGTTGCCTGCCAGGGTAAAACGGCGATGGCGAGCCGATGCGTCATTCCCGTACCAGCAGCCAAAGCCCCAGCATGGCTACGAAAGCCATGGCGGAGCCGAACAAAAATGGTGCTGAGGGGCTCACGGTTTGCCACAG